>JAUXGE010000272.1 GCA_030622435.1 Planctomycetota bacterium | reverse complement strand
GCCGGACAGTGTCGACATTGGACGGCCGGCAAACTCGGCCGTGGCTGTGACCTCCATCACGCGATCCGCAACCCGGCAGTCCTCGGCCGACTCGAACAGCCCGAACGATCGGTGCGGAAACCGGCCCATCAACACGACATCACGCACGGACAGGTCCAGATCGATCGGCGGATGTTGCGGAAGAAACGTCAACCGCTTCGCGCGATCCCGAACGGATAGCACGCTCAACGATAAACCGGCAATCCGTACGGCGCCGGCGCGTGGTGTGAACAGCCCGGCCATCAACCGAAGCAGCGTGCTCTTGCCCGCACCGTTGGGACCGACGATCGCCCAGCAATCGCCGCGCTCGACGGGAAATGTAATAGGCCCCAGGAAATCCGGCCGGTCGGGAAACCCGAAGCGCACATCCTCGACACTAAGGATGGAGCTCGAGTCACGAACCACCGCCGGTCTCCGGGTGCAGCAGCTTCGACACCTGCTCGATGATCTCCACGTATCGAGGCGACGGAATGAGACAGTGATCGTCCGTCACGAAGTGGATACGCCCGTCGGTGACCGCCGGGATCGAGCCGAGCTTCTTCCACTGTTCGAGCATCTGCTGCTTGAGCGCGGGTGTCAGATTCACCTCCGGCATGAGTTCGATGATCACCTGCGGCCGGCGTGTGATGATGCTCTCACCGCTAACCTGCGGCCAGCCCATGTCCAGATGACCGAACACGTTGGCTCCGCCGGCGATCTCGAGCATGTCATGCAGGAATGTCCCCCGCCCGGTTGTCAGAACATCGCCCAGACCGTTCGGCGAACGAGAGACCGTCAGGAGAACCCGCGGCCTGGTCCGGCTCGCAACCCTTTCCCTGACCGCATCCAGACGACTTTGAAACTGCTCGACTCGTTTCTCTGCTGCGTCCATTTTTCCTAACCGTTGTCCAAGTTCGAGAATACACTTCTCCACGTCGCGGAGCTGCTCCGTACGGTCATGATAAACCAAGATGCCGCGACGACGACAGAGCTGCTCGACCGAATCGCTCCGCCCGCGGAGGACGACAAGATCCGGCTTGAGCGCGACGATCCGCTCCAGATCGGGGTCGAACAACCCACCGACCCGCGGCCGGTCCTTCAACTCCGGTGGATAGACGCAGAACTTGCTGACCCCGACGATCGCGTCACACGCCCCGAGAAGGCAAATGACCTCCGCGGAGTTCGGCCCAAGCGTGACGATCCGCCGGGGGGCAGATGACACCGGACCGGCCCCGGCTAGGGCACGCTCCCCAAGCGGCAACGCCACCGCCCACACGAGCGCCACAACCAACAAAAGCGCCACCGCGGCGGGAGTGAGGAAGAACGCAACGTTCCACCGGCCTGACGATGACGTACGGGTACGTAGAAGAAACGGGTATAGCATCGCCCGACATCGTAGGTGTTCCAATGGAGCGTGCAAATGGCGTGATCTCTGCTGCGGGCAGCTTTATACGCAACCCAGGGCACCAAGCGCCAGCGCTCACTCGCTGCCAAAGCGAACGGTGTTTCGCGGGACTGGGGAACGCGCAGTGGGATCGTCGTAAGTCGCGCCCCTGTCAAAGGTAAGACACCGTTGTCACTAGTGGACAACGGCGGTCAAAAAAGCGGGTGATCGGACTTGAACCGACGACATTCACGTTGGCAACGTGCGGGCGGTGAGTTCTAAGTGGCGTAATACCAAAGAGTTGCGGCGCGGGCCAAGGCGCCTTGCACTGTTGCTTCCGGAGGGCGACGAGGTCACCCAACGAAGGCGTCGCGCGTCGTGAGACGCGATCTCCACATCAATGGTCGTTACTCCGAAACAGACGCCAGTCTCGTGCACCCGAAATCGGATCGCGGCGAAGCTGACAGGCTGGGCACTGTCCGTCACGGCAGCAACAGCGCAGCTGCTTTGCTGCGGCGCGCGGAGAGTTGTATGACACCACAAGTCAGTGCGCGGAATCCCCCCGGCGCCGCTGGAGAGCGCTTGGTTGACTGGTTCGGAAGGGCGGTATGGTTATCGGACGCACCGTTCGTGCCGGTATCAGGCTTATGTTGCATCCGCGCCGCCGGGACGCACGTCACCAGCGTTGGGTCGAGTCGTCAAGCGCATCAATCGGCTTTGCGAAGCGTCGCCCGCGCGTGAGCCGCGTTCAAGACCGCAGCGATGCCAACAGCCTCCTCGTGCGGGAACGTGCTGTTACTGGGATGCGCATTGTGTTACAATCGGTGCTCCAATCCGCCCGCTGTAAGGGTTGGCGGGTAGGCGGCCGGAGCGAAGCTTGCTCGATAGGAGGGACTTCGTGGCGTTTGAGCATCTGTCATCGCCTTACGGGTTCCTGCCGGATCGCCCACGGGATGGTCCGCTGCATGGGAGCCGTGCACGCTGCTCGTCACGTCCATACCGCTTCGTGACTTGCCCCCGATCCGCTCACTTGGCTTCCGCCGATTGCTCTTCAGCTATCATCTTTGGTGTTAATCCTTGCACGGCACGTGCGGTTGTCGGCGTCTGCTCTGGTGCTAGGCCGTTGTCGCTCGACGGCCTCAAGGCCACCGCATTTCTGTTCAACACTCTACACCTGGCTGAGTCCCATGGGAACATTTCCCGTAACGTCCCACTGGAGAAAGGATCATGTTTACCAAGAATGTCCATGGAACGCTGTTCTTGTCACCTGTCTGCGTGCTTGTGGCAGCCGCTGGCGCGCACGCCCAGACGACGCACTACGTGGACGACGACGGCACCAGCATAACCTGCACCAGTTGGGCTGATGCCTGCCCTGATTTGCAGACCGCCCTGGGCCTGGCCGGAACCGGCGACCAGATCTGGGTAGCGGTCGGAACGTACAAGCCGACCTCCGGAACGGACCGGACGGCTACGTTCCAGCTGATCACCGGCGTGGCCATCTACGGCGGCTTTGACGGTACGGAAAGCACGCTGGCGGAGTGTGCCGGGCTGTCCGATCAGACGATCCTCAGCGGTGATATCGGTACAACAGGCGACAACTCGGACAACAGCTATCACGTGGTCACAGGCAGCGGAACCGGCGCCACGGCCGTCCTCGACGGCTTCACCATCACCGGCGGATACGCGAGCGCATCATCCCCACATGATTGTGGTGGGGGGATGTACAACGACGCCGGCAGTCCAACCGTTAGCCACTGTACATTCAGTGCAAACACCGCTGCAACAAACGGTGGCGGGATGGCGAACCTTTACAGGAGCAACCCGACAGTGACAGGCTGCACGTTCAGCGACAATGCAGCTTACCGTGGTGGCGGGATGTGCAGCGACAGCAGCAAACCGACGGTGACCGCATGCGATTTCAGTGCCAATGCCGCGGGACTCCATGGCGGGGGGATGAGTGTCGTAGGCACCAGCAGTCCCGACGTGAGAGGTTGCCGTTTTGTCGGAAACACCGCAGGGGGACACGGTGGGGGACTGCTTTCCTCGTCGACCGGTGTCCCAAGGGTGACCGGCTGCACATTCAACGCCAACGACGCGACAGGCTCCGGCGGTGGGATATGCCTCGTCAACTCCTCGCCGGAGGTGCGCGATTGTAACTTGGCCGGAAACTCGGCTGACAAGGGCGGTGGGATGGCCAATATCAACGAGCACAGCCTCCCGACGGTGACCAACTGCACGTTCAGCGGGAACTCGGCCGACATGGGCGGGGGGATGGCCAACTACAACAACAGCAACCCGGTGGTGACCAACTGCATTTTGTGGGGCGACACTGCGGTGACCGCCGGTCACGAAGTTTACAACGACGTTAGTGCTCCTGTGATCAATTACAGCGACGTCCAGGGCGGCTATGGCGGCACGGGCAACATCGCCGACGATCCGCTCTTTGTAGACGCCGACGGGCCCGATGACACGTTCGGTACCGAGGACGACAACCTCCGCCTCCAGGGTGGTTCACCGTGTATCGACGTGGGAAGCAACGCGGCTGTCACGGTGCCCACGGACCTCGATGGTAACCCGCGTGTTTGGGACGGCGATGGGGACGAAGCGCCGATCGTGGACATGGGGGCTTACGAGTATTTCGCGGATGACTGCAACCACAACGGAATGCCGGACCTGTGTGACATCGATTGCAGCAGCCTTGACGGGGCGTGCAACGTCGAGGGCTGTGGATCAGGCGGCGACTGCAACGGCAACTCTTTTCCCGACGAGTGCGATGTGGACGCAAGCGACCCGGACGGCAACGGACTGGTGAGCGGTGATTGCAACGATAATGGCATCCCCGACGAGTGCGATGTGGACGCAAGCGACCCGGACGGCAACGGAGAGGTTAGCAGTGATTGCAACGCCAACGGCGTGCCCGATTCCTGCGAGATGCCGGATTATGACATAGGGGCGATTCACACGCAGACAGTCTGGCACGGCGGCACGGTTGCGTTTCTGCTGCATTCGTCGGAGCAGGGCCCCGGGGCCACATTCTCGATTGTGGCCGATCCGCAACCGTTCGGTCCCATTTCCATTGATCCTATGACGGGTTGCTTCTCTTATACGCCTGCCGCCGAGGACAAGCGCGCGTTCACGGTCACGTTCACGGCAACTTGGGGTGGCGCATTCGTCTCGCAGGATGTTCAATTTGAACCGATGCCGCGTCTGCCCGACGAGGCGGACGTCCTCGGTCTGGACCCGGTTCATCCCGTACCTGATCCGGAGAGCCGAGACTACATCATTGTGAACGTGGTCGAGAGTGACGAGCCTGAGGACTTCAACTGGGAAAGCCGGTCGACTCGAAAGGTGGCAATCTCCGGCAAGACAGTCGTGTTCGAGCAAGGACACCCGCACGGGCTGTACGACTACCATCACAATGCCGACATCAGAGAGCTGACCGTCTTCGCGGAAACGGTTGTCGTCAGGAGTGCTCTGCATTTCCCCCAAACAGACGTGACGATTCATGCCAAGACCCTGCGCTTCGAGGACGACCCCGATGCAGGGGTATGGGCCTCGATCGACACGACACCGCTGGACACGATTCTGGTCCCGGATCCCACGGCCGATGGCGCGCCCGGTCTCAAGGCGGGCGACATCAGGCTGTATCTCCAGAGAATCGAAGCGGAGCCGGGCCTTGAACCGCGCTTCATACTGCGTGGCGGTAAGGGACAGAGGTCCGGGCCTGGCGAGCAAGGTACGAACGGGGATGACATGCCGACGATCCCGGATAGCTCGATGTGGGAGTACTGTTGGAATTCACCCGCGTGTGATGAAGACCTAGTAGTCGGTGCGAAGTATTGCCTTGATCAGTATTGCTTCTCGCCGGCCCCTTGGCCGTTGTATTGGGGGGGTTGGACAAGTGGGAGCGGCCCGTGCACGGTCTGGCCCGGTGACGGCGAGCCGGGGATTGCTGGGGGCAAGCCGGGTGACGGCGGTCAGGGAGGCTACGTGGTTTCCAACGTGTTTTCTCTGCCTGACGCCGATTGCCAGGGCGGCGACGCCGGGCAGATCGCCGCGCACGCTTCGGGTGGCATGCCGGGAACCCCCGAGGTCTCGGCTTATGCTTTTGGGTATGGGCTTCCGTTGGGAGCGGTGTGGCGAATGCATGTTTGCGGGCCTCACCATGTCTCACAGCCCGGCCCTTCGACGCCCGGGCCTCCCGCCGATCTGCCGGTCGGCCTCCCCGGCGCGGTCGTTCAGGCTGGGAATGCCTGGTCCTGGCTGAGTCCTGACGGAGTGCGCATGATTCTTGCTCACGCTAAGGATGCGTACCTGTACGGACACCTCGACTACGCGGAGAACGTCCTCAGGGAATACCGCGACCTGCTGGAGACATATCGGGAGACCGGGGCGTGGCAGGCCCTGAGCCCGGAATGGCAACTCGAGTTCACCCAGCTCCTCCAGGAGATGAGGATCCTGCTTCACCGACTGGAGAACAACCTGGACTACTTCGGCAACCCCGCGGGCTGGGTCCCGATGCTGTCATTCGAAGTGAATCAGGCGGCGTTTGCCGCGGAGGTGGATCGCGCGATCCGATCGCTCTACCTGGCGTATTGGGTGGGCAACGCCGAAAGGGACCTCCAGGCCAAGGTCGACGCCCTGCAGACAGCGCGGACGGAGCTGCAAGACGAGATTGAAGACTTCAGGGAGGATTACGGGACACTCATCGACCTCATCCCCACGCTTCGAGAAGACGCGAACAACCTGGCTTTCCAGATTGAGCAGCTACTTGATGAACTTCAACGCTTGGAGCAACGGCTGGTGGCCGAGGCTGCGCACAATGTGGCCGTACGCAACCGCTGGAAGCTCTTCTGTCGTATTTTGGGTGGAATCACCAAGCTCATTCCTGTCAGGCAGCCGACACTCGGCCTGGTTGGTCAGGGCCTTAACGAACTCACGGATGCCCTCAGCCCGGAGACGCCGTGGCCCACCATCGCCGAACAGGAGGATGTGGCCACCGAGTTTCTGAACGCGGCCGACCCGTGGGAGAGCGCGCTGAACGAAATAGACGAAAAGGGGGTATCCCCTTCGCTGCGGTAGCCCCCATATCTAGTGGTCCTGCGGTCTTCTGCCTCGGCAGTGC
>JAUXGE010000268.1 GCA_030622435.1 Planctomycetota bacterium | reverse complement strand
CTTTGTCGTAGGCATTGTCGGCGCACTGACGCCGGTGAAGCGGCATGCGACTCTGATTGAGGCCGTCGCCAACGCCGCCGCCACGCTTCCGGGAATGAGGTTGCTCATCGTAGGTGACGGACCACTGCGCGAGTCACTGAAGCAGCAAACCAGGGATGCGGGCATCGCAGATCGTGTTCACTTTACAGGATGGCGCGAGGATGTGCCTCGGCTCCTTGCCTGCCTGGACGCGTATGTGTGCAGCAGCGCGTCGGAAGGAATGAACAATGCGCTGCTCGAGGCAATGGCGGTCGGACTGCCGATCATTGCAACGGATGTCGGAGACAACGCCGTCGTAGCACGAGACGGGAAGGAGAGCTGCATTGTCAAACCCGGATCGGCCGCTCCCATCTCGGAAGCGTTGAGATTTCTGGCCGGCCGGCCCGGCATTCGCCAACGTCTCGCTGCCGCCGCGCGCATCCGCGCTGCGGACTACGGCCTCGATCGCACGGTCAGAGCCTACGAGTCGTTCTACCGTTCGCTCCTGCGGAAACGAAAACGTATGGCGTTCAACAGTCACACGGAAGCGTTTCCGCAGGAGGCGAGTCTTCCCGGTTCGGTGTAACCTCGTAACCCGACCACATCCGCTTGCAAAACCCGGCTGGCAAGGTAGGTTGTTGGCGGTCTTTGCCGCTCGGGTGCTCCTGCAAGTGCCGGGCGAGACACGCTCAGAAAGGAAGGCGGAGTCATGGACTGGGGCATGCGGAATCGTCTGTCGGGCATCATGCGACCGGACACAGGCCGGTGCGTCATGCTGGCGATCGACCACGGCTATTTTCAGGGCCCGACAACAGGCCTAGAGCGACCGGGGGAAACTGTCGCCCCGCTGCTGGACCACGCCGACGCCCTGATGCTGACGCGCGGGGTCCTCCGGAGCGCCATCGATCCCGGCCGGCGCGTTCCTATCGTTCTTCGTGTCTCCGGTGGGACGAGCATTCTCAAGGATGACCTGTCCGACGAGGACCTCACCGTTTCGATCGAGGATGCGATTCGCCTGAATGCGTCGGCACTGGCCCTGTCCATCTTCGTCGGTGGACCGCACGAGAAGGAGACGCTGACGAACCTGGCCAGGCTTTGCGATGATGGGCTAAGGTATGGCATTCCTGTTCTTGCGGTAACGGCCGTGGGCAAGGAGATGGCACGCGACGCCCGCTATTTGGGGCTGGCGACGAGAATCGCGGCCGAACTCGGTGCGCAGATCGTCAAAACATACTTCTGCGAGGGATTCGAGAAGGTTGTCGGCGGATGCCCCGTACCTATCGTCATCGCAGGTGGGAAGAAGATCGAAGAGCGCGAGGCGCTCACCCTGGCGTACAGCGCCGTGTCCGCAGGTGCTTCCGGCGTGGACATGGGCAGGAACATCTTCCAGTCGAAATGGCCGGCACAGATGATCCAGGCGGTGCGGAGGATCGTCCAGGACGGTCAGACCGACGCGGAAGCGTGGGAGTGGTTTCAGGCTTCGATCGGGAAGTAGGCCGGCCATTCTCCGGCAGTGTATTCCATCCGGTGTAGCCTAGCCGCCCTCGGCTGGGGAATTCACTTGGCTTTCTCCGGGTGATATGGCAAGAACTGCTGTCGCGTTCATAGAGATTGAGCCATGGCACAATTTGTGATGATCGGCTTGGACGGTCCGGAAGGCAGTGATCGACGGGACCGTCACCGCGAGCAGCACGTCGCTCATGTTCGGGCGTTGGAACGGGAAGGTCGCATGGTGTTCGCCGGCCCGATCCGAGACGACGAGAACGAGCACTCGATCGGCGTCGTGATGGTTCTGGAGACTTTGACGCTTGATGAGGCCCACGAGCTGATCGACCGTGATCCGTATGTGTCCGGGGGCGTGTTCGACTCGATCATCGTGAAACCTTTCAGACAGGTGATTCCGGAGCCGCAATGAAGAGCCGATGGACCGACAAGGGTGCGCGTGAGGCAGTCGATCGTTGGGGGAATCGATACGACGAGGCGTTCGCCCTTCGTGTTTACACGGCGCGCTTGATCGGCGCCGATGCCGCGCTGGTTCTTCATGGAGGTGGCAACGTTTCGCTTAAGGCGACACACCGTACGCGATCGGGTGATGATATCGATGCCGTCTACGTGAAGGGGTCAGGTCGTGATCTGGCAGACCTCGAGCCCGAGGAACTGGTCGGGCTCGATCTGACTTACCTCCGGCGCCTGCGGTCTCTCGAGTTGCTCGATGACGAGGCGATGGTTGATGAGTTTCGTACGCACCTGCTGTGCGCATCGGCGCTGATCCCGTCGATCGAGACCCTCCTGCACGCTTTTCTGCCCCACAGGTATATCGATCACTCGCACGCCGATGCCGTGTTGACGATCACGAACCAGCCTGACGGGGTGGCTCGCGTGCGCGAAGTTTTGGGGGAGCGGGTCGCGGTAGTCGAGTACGTCCGCCCGGGGCTCGAACTTGCCAAGGCCGTCTTGGATTGCCACGAATCCAATCCGAAAGTAGAGGGCATGGTCCTGCTGCACCACGGTCTTGTCACCTTCGGCGATGATGCGAGGACGTCATACGAGCGTCACATCGAGCTTGTCGACGCATGTGAACGGTACGTCGAGGAGAAATGCCGGGGGCGATCGCTGACACCCTGCTTCGAGAGGGCCGAGCGGCCCGCCGATCTGGCCGCCCGCGTTGCGCCGGTCCTCCGCGGACTGATCGCCGAGCCAACGGACGACGAGGATCAGCCGCACACGCGCTCGATTCTCGAATGGCGTGCGGGTGACAACATCCTGGCGTTCGTCAACAGCGGGGAGGCGAAAACGCTTGCCGGTTCGGGGCCGCTCACGGGCGATCACGTGATCCACACGAAGCTGAAGCCTCTGTTCATCGAGAATCCGGACTGGGGTAACGACACGGCGCTGCGCGCGCAGTTGAAAGAGGCAGTCGAGGCCTATCGCCGGGATTACATCGGGTACATCACCGCCCACAGCGGCCAAGTGGAGAAGCTCGCTACCTCCCCCAGAGTCGTTCTCCTGCCGGGAGCCGGGATGTTCTGCTGGGGCCGAGGAAAGCGCGATGCACGCATCACGGCCGACATCGCCGAACACACATTGATCGCACAGGTACGGGCACACTTCATCGGGGCGTACACGGCTTTGCCGTCGAATCACGTCTATGACATGGAGTGTCGGTCAGCGCAGCGTCGCAAGCTCGGCTCGCGTGCCCAACGACCGCTGGAAAGTCACGTCGTTGTCATCAGCGGCGGGGCCGGCGCGATCGGCGCGGCCGTGGCCGAGGTCTGTGCGGAAGCCGGCGCGCATGTCGCGGTGGCGGATATCGACGAGGAACGCATTGCCTCAGTCGTGCGGCGTGTGGAGGCTCGGTCCGGCCCCGGTACGGCTTGTGGTATCGTTATGGACGTCACCGACGAGCAAAGCGTCTCGGCCGGGTACGCAGACGTCGTCAGGATCTACGGCGGTGTGGATGTCGTGGTCCCCAACGCAGGCATAGCGCATGTGGCGTCCATCGAGGACATGGGCGTGGATGATTTCCGTCGAGTGATGGAAATCAACGCGGTCGGCTATCTCCTGTTCATGCGCGAGGGGATCAGGATTCTGAAGCGTCAAGCGCTGGGCGGGAACGTCGTAGTGATGGCCAGCAAGAACGTTTTCGGCCCGGGGAAGGACTTCGGTGCGTACAGTGCGTCCAAGGCTGCCGGTCATCAGCTAGGGAAGGTGGCCGCCATAGAGCTGGCACCGGCCGGCATCAGGGTCAACATGATCAACGCCGATGCCATTTTCGGTGATGAGGAAACGCCGTCGGGTCTGTGGTCGACGGTCGGTCCCGGGCGGGCCAAGAGCCGGAACCTCGACCTCGAGCAGCTACCGGAGTACTACCGGCAGCGCAACCTCCTCAAGGTAAGGGTCCGGGGGCGTCACGTCGGCAACGCCGTCGTCTTCTTCGCGAGCAATGCCACTCCGACTACGGGGGCCACGCTTCCAGTCGACGGCGGAGTCGTCGAGGCCTTCCCGCGGTAAACGGCTTGCCGGGAACCGCGTGACCACATCATGTGCCGTTGCTGTGCCGGCAGCGTGGGCCGGCGAAACACTCCGTGTGTGTGCCACTGCTGTGTCAGCAGTGAGGCTGCCGGAAACGCGGCGCGATCAGAACCGCAAGTGATAACGGGCGGTCAGGCGGCAGGGTGCGTCCCAGGAGCGGGGTGCCATGCCCAAGCACGGCGCGGGCATGTTTCCCCGTGCAATAAACATGGCCGCGCCCGACTTCGCCGGGTCTTGGCCATGGCACCCCGTCCGAAAACCGTGACATTAGAGTGCGTCCCCGACGCACCGAATCTGTAGGGTGCGCCTCTGACGCACCACGTCAACGTAGCGGCCGACGCCTGTGTCGGTCGGTGAATCCGCGCGGGCTGAAGCCCGCGGCTCGTTCTGTCATTTGTCCTACGTCAGGACCTTCTCCAAGCGTTCGAAGGCCCAGTCGATCTCGTCCTTGGTTATGCACAGTGGTGGGGCGAGGCGCATCGTCTGCTCGTGGGTGTCCTTGCAGAGCATCCCCTCGTTCATCAGGCGCTTGCAGTAGTCTCGCGCCACGCCGGCCGCAGGATGAAACTCGATCCCGACCCAAAGCCCCCGGCCGCGGATCTCCTTGACCTTGTCGGTCCTGATCGTACGCAGCTTGCCAAACAGGTACTCGCCCATATCCCGGGCGTTGTCCTGATACTTGTTCGTCTTGAGGATCTGGACGACCTTCCGCGCGATCGCACATGCCAGCGGGTTGCCGCCGAACGTGCTGCCATGCTCGCCGGGATGGAACACGCTGAGGATTTCGCGGCTCGAGACAATGGCCGAAATCGGCATGATCCCACCGCCCAGCGCTTTCCCGAGGATGAGGATGTCCGGCTTGACTCCGTCGTGGTCGCAACACAGAGTTCTCCCGGTCCGACCCAAACCGGACTGAATCTCATCCAGAATCAGCAGAACCTTTTTCTTGCTGCACAACTCGCGCACCCGCCTGAGGTAATCCGGCGGCGGAACGAGGATGCCGGCCTCACCCTGAATCGGCTCCACGAGGAATCCGACAGTGTTATCGTCAATGGCGTTCTCCAACGCATCGATGTCGCCGTACTTGATAATCTCGAAGCCGGGCGTGAACGGCCCGAAGCCTGCGCGGCAGGTCGGGTCGGTGCTGAAGCTGACGATCGTCGTCGTCCGGCCGTGGAAATTGTCCTCACAGCAGATGATCTTCGCCTTGCCGTCGGGCACACCTTTGAAAGTGTAGCCCCACTTGCGCGCGGTCTTGATGGCGGTTTCTACGGCTTCGGCGCCGGTGTTCATGGGAAGGATGGCCTCCATGCCGCAGTACTCGGCTAGTTCCTTGCATAGCGGGCCTAGCTGATCGTTGTGGAACGCGCGGGACGTGAGCGTCACGCGATCGAGTTGCTCTTTGGCGACGGCGATCAGTTCGGGGTGGCAGTGGCCGAAGTTGACGGCGGAGTAGGCCGCCAGCATGTCCATGTACCGCTTGCCCTCGACGTCCTCTACCCAGACCCCCTCGGCCTTGGCGACAACGATGGGCAACGGGTGATAGTTGTGGGCGGCGTTGTGTTCGACGAGCTCAATATGCTGCTTCCCGGTCATCGTCCCGGTTTCGACGGCTGTTTGCGGTGTCATGCGACGCTTCCTCCCTGTATGGTCTTCCGGTCAATTCAAGTTGAGCACACGTTCCCGAAGGGCAGACCGTTTAGCGAGATCGCACCGGAGCAACCGGGACCACGTTTGTGTCCGGGCCTTCGGGCTGGCGAGAGTATAGCGAGACTCGTTCAAGCGAATCAACCCGGCCGGCAGCTACAGAGAGACACGAATTGTTTGCACGTGCCATACATGATGGCCACACTCTGGCGCCCCCGATCCACCACTTTTTCCTTGTTACCGGCCATTCCCTTTTGGTAGTCTGTAGCATAAGGCAGGAAGTTGAGGGCGTCAGGCAGGTATCCCAACGAGGCACGTCGCCGGGGTAGGGCCGTTCGCCGCCGGAAGCATATGCGGCGATGCCGTTTCAACGCCGGGCTGGGGGGGGGGCATCCTTGCACCCGCAACAGTCTCTGTCGCGTTTGTTCTGAAGTGTGGGTTCAAATCAAAGGAGGAGTAGAAATGCGTCGGTTCACTTTACACATTGTGGCAGCGGTTCTGGTTTTCGGAGTGCTTCTTGCAGAGCATGCTTTGGCCGGGGGGGCGATCACGTTCAGGAAGATCGCCGACACGAACACCCCCATTCCCGATGGAACAGGGAACTTCACGGCCTTGGACGTCGCGCCGTCGATCAGCTCAGGCAATGTGGTTTTCCTGGGAGAGGGCTCATCAGATCAAATAGGCATTTACATTGATGTGGGTGGAACACTCACCATGGTCGCCGACACGAGTACGGCCATCCCTGACGGGACGGGAAGTTTCACGTCCTTCGGCACGGCGTCGATTGACGGGCAGGACTCGGCGTTCCAGGGGAGTGGCGTCGATCAGGCGGGCGTTTACGCCCGAGTCGGTGGATCGGTTGCCATGGTCGCCGATTTGAGTACATCGATTCCCGGCGGGTCAGGAGCCTTTACGGGTTTCGGAACGTACCCGCCCTCG
>JAUXGE010000232.1 GCA_030622435.1 Planctomycetota bacterium | reverse complement strand
CGGCAATCTGTGTCATCTGCGTAATCTGCGGATGACAAATGCCCAGCCAGGAATGGGATCATTGCGTCTGACGTTCGTATCGGGAGGAGTACCTGCCGCTGGTGGAGTCAAGGAGACACCCCCTTTCGGCATATTCATACTGGAATTGGTATTAGAGACGCCGGGACGCTGTGGTGAGCGTGTCGCCCGCGGAGATAAGCTCACGAGGTTCTGAATGTCCTTGCCAAGCTAGTGTTTGGCCACTCTTGAATCTGGTGGTCCGGCGAGGGCGCTACGGACAGCTTGTCTGCCTGTGAACACTGGCGGGCAAGCCGCCAGTGGCACCCGTTCGCTCAACGCCGCGAACCGATCCAACCCGCACATTCAAGGTTGGCGATGCACTTGGGTCGGTGGCTATGAAACGAGAGCGTGTTGGGCCCGGCGAAGATCGGCGCCGATGTCGCCCCTGTCACAAAGGGTCTCGAGTCGCAGCATACGGCGGTACCGATCCGAGCGAACATCGCCTGGTGTCAAGCCGGCGTTTTCCATCGCGTTGCGGAGTTGGCGGATGCCGGTGCGCAGGGTCCACCGGAAGGAGAGCTGTGGAAATGTGCTCGTGAGCTTGGACGTGTCGATAC
Organism: Planctomycetota bacterium; assembly: GCA_030622435.1. Classification (GTDB taxonomy): domain Bacteria; phylum Planctomycetota; class Phycisphaerae; order UBA1845; family UBA1845. Next base: position 7,032 of record JAUXGE010000232.1, on the reverse strand, counting down.
GATAACTCGGTTCGTCCAGGTCTTTCTTGACTAGATGACGGGCGCATTGAGGGACGAGATCGGCTACGGCATCAGCGATGTCGATCATGCGACAGGTTTTGCCGGGGGATGCCACGTGGAAGACCTGGGCGTGAACGAGATCGTCCGGTGCGGCGAGAACAGTCGCATAGACCCGTGCGAGATCCTCGATGTGAATGAGGGACCGCCAGGCGCTTCCGTCACCCGGTATGACGGCCCGTCCAGATGTGACGGCGGAGGCGACGCAAGCGTTCACGAACAGGTCAAGCCTCATTCGTGGTGAAACACCGTAGACGTCAGCGTTTCGCAGAATGACAGGTGTGAACGTTTCGTCAGCCATGTCGAGCAGGGCTCGCTCACAGCGTTGTTTCGTGCGAGCGAAGGGGGTGCCGGGTGTCGAGGAGTGCCGATCGTCGAGCTGTCCGGCGGCTTCCGGGCTCGAGACACGGCATGTGGAGGCGAACAGGAAGCGGGATACCCGTGCTTCCTTGCAGCGTGTGGCAAGATGAACCGTGGCCTCCTCGTCAATCCTGTGGTGCGAGGATTCCGCCTCGGTAGCCGTTGCGTCCTCGGGCAATCCGGCCAGGTGAATGACGGCGTCGAAGGAGATCAGGTCCGCGAAGTCGATATCTCGCAGATCGATGTCGTACGAAGGATTCGTTTCGCGGACACGCCCAAAATCACAGCCCTCGTAGTAGTCGCAATCCAGGCCGATGACCTCGCAGTGGGAGTTGCGCAGCACACCCACCATGACCGATCCCAGGTAGCCCCGATGGCCAGTAACGAGCACCCGCATGACTTATGAGACTCCGTGACACCGCGTAGAACCGACCGACGCCCGCCTTTGTCGCATACGACAATCTGATGCCGAAGTGCGATGTATGAGGATATCGGCTGTGCCGGAGGAATCGCTTGACGCTGAAGCGCGGGGACGTTTCTCATGGCTGGGGGTTGGGCGATTTCACCACTGAGATCGCAGGTTCGGCTATCGGCCTGAGTGGAAGCTGCATCAAGATCAACCCGAAGCACATCTGGAGAAATGGTTTCTTGCTCAGGTCCCATGTGTGAGCGACGGCGGCAAACGATGCCCATATCGCAGGCCACACGGCGCGGCGGCAGCCGGGGTTCTTGCCCATCGGGAAGGCGGAAGGACGAAGGCGGAGGGATGAAGGATGAAGAACGGTGAACGGGAGCGGTTTCCCAGTTCTTCAGCCTTCAGATTCTTCATCCTTGCTGGAGAAAGAGGCTCCTTCTCGACGGGCTGCCAATCTCGGAAGAGTCAGTTGTTTCAGGTCATCTTTTCGGGAGGGTGATAAGAGGGGCGATTGCGACTTACAGCTTGATGGTCGCATAAGATCGGTTGGCACGTTGGATGGAAGGGGGGGGCGTGAGTCCGAAGATGCGCACGTGGCGATTGCAGTGGTCGCGGGCACGTCGTTCCAAGTCAAGGGCATTTCGCACTCTAACGATAAGGGTGTGGTGGTATGCCCGCCGAGTTCGGGTTCCACCCGGGGTGACGGTATGCGAATAAGGTATCCGATGCTGCGACACTTTCTAACGGCCGAGGAAGTTCCGCGCTGGTTCGGGTTGTCGATCGTGCTGATCTATCTTGTCGGCCTGGGATCGGTGGCCCACTACGGGATCGCGCAAGCGCGCCGAGAAGGCGCGATCAACTCTCAGCACAACGGTCGCTTTGCGATTCGGCTGTTGGCGGAACAGTTATCGGTGGTGCCCGGGGGTGGGCTGTCTGAAGCGCGCCAGGTCGAGGTGTGGCAGAGCGAATTGCAGCGTTTTGCGGCGAACGTGCCGGTTCGCTGGCTGCGTCTCGTGGATGATGAGCGGCGAGTTCTGGCATCGACTGATCCCGGGCAGATTGACACGGTTCTCACAGGTGATGTGCCGGCAGCGTCGGAGCAGTCCGTGTGGGAGGTTGTGCCCATGCGCGTTGCGGGGCATGCGTCGCCGGACGTGTTCGTTCGTGTGCGGTTGTCCCGTGCTGACGCGACGACGTCCGGTTCGCCCGATGATTCGTCTCCTGGAGCCGGCCTGGCGTTTTTCCTGGAGGCGAGGCTGTTGCCGGGGCCGGTTGCCGTGACTGGTGTGGCTGACCAGGCGCGCATACTGGCGACGGTTCTCGTTGTCCTGGGGGCTCTGTTCGTTGTGTATCGCTGTTTGCGCGAGCAGCTTCGCGGAGTCTCTCGGATAGCGGATCAACTACGGTCTTCCCGTGGCCAATGGGAGGAGGACCTTCGTTCGTTGCGCATCGGGGATTCAGTAGACTACGCGACGGTGGCGTGGAACGATCTGATCGATATGGCGCAAGGGTTGCAGGAGACCGTTCAGCGGTCCGAAGCCAACGAGGAACTGTCGCGTGTGCTCCAACGTTCGGGAGGTGGCGCGCTTGCCGAGGCGTTAAATGCCGTTCCGGAAGGCATCCTCTACATCACTGACGAGGTGCGCTTCGAGTACGTCAATGCTGCGGCGTGTCGTTTTTTCGGCTGGAGTGCCGAGGATGCCAGGCAAACCACTCTTACAGAAGCGACTGCCACCGGCATAGGGGCCGAGGTGCTCGATGTGGTCCGAGACTCCCTGCAGAGCGATGGATCTTATCAGTCCCGGTCGGAGACGCCTTCAACTGAAGATGTGGCAGGTGGCGATCGGAGCACATATCGGATTCGAGTGGTTCCGTTGCAGCGAGGACGTCAAACGGGCGAGTGCGTGGTCCTGATTCGCGACATCAGCCAGCAGATTCGCTCCGAGCGTGCACGTGAGGAATTCATCACTCAGGTGACGCATGAGCTTCGCACTCCATTGACGAACATCCGGGCGTACGTCGAGACTCTTTCGAGCGGGATGTTCGAGGACCCGAGCGTGATCACCGAATGCTACAACGTGATCACCAAAGAGACGCGTCGGCTGTCGCGTCTGGTCGAGGACATACTCAGCGTGTCGCAGCTGGAGGTCGGGAGTATCGAACTGCACGTCGATGATGTTGACCTCAAGACGCTTCTGACCGAGTCGGTGCGCGATGTGCGGGGTTTGGCCGACGAGAAGAACATCGACGTCCAGCTCGTGTTGCCGGCGAAGCTGGAACCGGTTCGCGGAGACCGTGACAAGCTGGCGGTAGTCATCAACAACCTGCTCGGAAACGCGATCAAGTACACTCGGGCGGAGGGTAATATCGTGGTCGGTTGCCGGGTGAACGGTGGCGAGATGGCGGTTTCGATCAAGGACAATGGCATCGGGATTGATCCCGCCGACCATGCACGCATGTTCGAGAAGTTCCAGCGGGCTTCGGATCCGGATGTACAGAGCGAGACAGGTAGTGGGATCGGGTTGTACACGGCCCGAGAGATTGTGCGTCGCCACCGCGGCGACATCGCGCTGATCAGTGAGAAGGGGCAGGGTTCGACGTTTGTGGTGCGACTGCCTCTGCAGGAGACGCGTGCAACAGTGTTAACCGCCGCCGAGGAGGTCTAGGCACCGTGTCTACCATACTGATAGCAGAAGATGAGGCCCATATCCTGCGCGTCCTGTCCATGTGGCTGGGGCGCCATGGGTATGACATCGTCGAGGCGTGCAACGGTGCGATTGCGTTGGATATTCTCGGTTGTCAGTCGGTCGACATGATCATCTCCGACATGAACATGCCTGTAATGGATGGTCTCGAGCTGGCCAAGGGCGTGCGAGAGGATCTGGGTCTTGACGTCCCGTTTGTCCTGCTCAGTGCCCGATGCGACCAGGACAAGCTGGCGGAGCGAGCGCAGCCGTACGGAGTTTGCCTGTACCCGAAGCCGTTTACACCGTCGCGATTGGTCGCGGATGTAGGTCAGATGCTGGATGCCGTAGGAGCGGGAGGGTGATTTGTCCGTGAGCATGCATCAGACAGTCGAGCATTCGTCCACGGCTCCGAGCGATGCCAGTGACCTCCATCGCAGACTCGAGGCTCTGCGCGCGCACGTAGGCGATCTAGAGCCTGGGGGAACGGCTGACGATTTGTTGTCCAGCATTTCGGGCGCGATCGAGCAGGTCACTGTCGAACATGCGGGGATGGCCGAGGAACTGCTCGGTGTTTATGAACAGCTCGGCATTGTCTTCGAGGTCACGCGCCAGCTTCCCGGAGTGCAGACGGAATCAGCGGTGATTGACCTGTTCGTGGACAGCCTGAGCCGCAGCTTCCAGAAGCACGAGGTGTTTGCGGTGCATCCGCCGTCACAGAGACGTGTACCGAGCGAGGGGCAATTCGACTCCTTCGAGAGTTGGTTCACGTGGCTTGTCGACCGGGCACGCGAATCGGCAAGCGTTCAGGTGGGGTCCCCACCCGGGGGGTTTGCCCCTTCCTGGGCGACAGAGGCGATGGTCGGACCGGTTTTCGCGGGCGACTCGTTCGTTTGCATGATCGTTCTGACGCACGGGGCCGGCGTCGAGCGCTTTCGCGCAGGCGACATGCTGCTGCTCGAATCCCTCGCGATGTTCTGCGGCGACCTGATCCGCAACCACCGTCTCGTGCACGAACTGCAGCAGATGTCGATCACGGTGGTTCGTTCCCTGGTCAACGCGGTGGATCAGAAGGACAAGTACACGTCGGGCCATTCACTCCGTGTCGGATATTTCGCCACACTGTTGGGCGAGGCGTTGAATCTCAGCAGTAATGATCTGCAAATGCTCCGTTGGAGTGCCCTGCTCCACGACGTCGGCAAGATCGGCATCCGCGATGATGTGCTCAAAAAGAAGGGCAAGCTGACGGAGGAGGAGATGACTCACATCAAGGAGCACCCCGTGCGAAGCCACGAAGTCGTTCGTGAGGTGCCGCAACTCGTCGAGGCGCTCGACGGCGTGTTGCACCATCATGAGCACTACGACGGAGGAGGATATCCTGCCGGGCTTGCGGGGGAGGACATTCCGATGCAGGCCAGGATCATCCAGATTGGGGACATGTTCGACGCGTTGACGTCGGATCGTGCCTACCGGCGTGCCTACTCCTGGCCCGAGGCGCTCGACATTCTGAACGAGGAGTCCGGGATTACGATCGATCCTGCCATCCAGAAGGTATTTGACGGATTGATTCGGGAGATGCTCGAGGACGATCCGGACGGATGGGAGAAGATGGTGCAGACCGCCAACGGGTTTGCCTAGACCACCATGAGACCGGCAGGTGTGCCGGGCGGAGAATGACGTGGTTCTGACACTTGTATTGCCATGGTTCCCGATTCTGTTGGGTGTCGGCATTGGTGGGCGGCTTCTGGGAAGCGTACGGGGAACGTTCTTGGGTGTCGTGTGCGCGCTGTTCTGGGTGGTCCTGGTGCAGGCGTCAGTGGGAAACGTGATATGGTCGGATCCGTGGATGGTCATGACCATCGTAACGGGGGCGACGGCAATTGCGACCGTCGGGCGATGGTCGGCACAGATGCCTGTCGATCAGCCTTTGTCCGATGTCTCGACGCTCTCATCGAGTCGTGGCGATGCGAAGGCGGACGTACAAGAGACGGCGTTCGGGGAGCTCCGCGCGGCCATGGACCGATTTGACGATTGGTTGGAGGAGCACCGCGATGACGGTGACCCGTGGCCCCAGTTCGATGAGTTCGTTCGCTCGGTGCTGTTCCAGTGTTGTGACGCAACGCATGTGAAGCCGTACAGGCTGGGTGGCGACGGTGAAGAGCTCGTTCCGCTACGTGAGCCGGATTTGCTCACGGATGTGGATCGATTGCCTGCCCGACGTGGAATCGTCGGGCATGTAGTGACCACCGGTCGTTCCTACGTGGTCGGTGACACGACGCAGGGAGAACTCGTGGATCGTTTGGCCGGGGAATCGGATGGAGCAGTCGAGTGGTGTTTCGCGGTTCGACAAGGGACAAGCCGGCTTGGTGTAGTGGTGGTCGGCCAGGTCGGGATCCCGGTGGAATGCAGCAAGCCGCTTCTGCGCCTTGCGGAGAAGATGATCGTCTCGTTCTGGTGCATGCTCCACGAGACAGCCCAAGGTCGATCGGCCATCCAGAATGATCCGGTGTCGGGGCTTCCGACCAGGGCAGCGTTCTTGCGCGTCGCTGAGCAATCCCTCCGCGAGTCTTACCGGCAAGGAGAGCCGGTCGCCGTGGTCGTTGTGGTATTGGAGTGTCTCAGGGAGCTGACAGACTCCGGGCGATGGGATGTGGCCGACGAGGTGGTCAAAGAGGTGAGCAACGCCTTGCGTCGTAAGGTCCGTATGGACGACAGAGTGGGGCGTCTCGACGGTCATGGTTTCCTGATCCTGCTGCGGCGTGTGGACTCCGAGCTTGCCACGTTGATCGTGACGCAGCTCATGACGCGTCTGAAGGATGTCTGCGAAGATGAATCGCGGTGGCACGCCACGGTTCGCGTCCGATGCGGTGTGGCCGGCAGTGGAATGGAGAATCCGAACCTGCGGGAACTCGTTGCGCGCGCCCTTTCGGAGACCAGTCGTGCTCGCGTCGAAGGTATTCCCATTGCCAGCGATCTCGGTTCGACGGCGGTCAATGCCGGAGTGGCTGGATGAAGATTGAGCGTCAACAAGTTGGCACCGTCGATGTGTTCATGGTTGTTGGTGCGCTTGTGGATGAGGATGCCGAGCATTTTTCGAAGCTCCTGCTGGAGCGGGTCACGCTGCCGAACTCGCGCGTCGTCGTTGCCATGCGAGAGGTTCCATTTATGGACAGCGGTGCTATAGAGGGGTTGCTGGCTGCAACGGACGAACTGGCGGATCGGGCGGCGAACCTGAAGCTGGCGAACGTGCCACAGACCTGTCGCGAGATCCTCGAGCTCACTGGAGTGTCGGGAAGATTCAGCTTTTTCGAGGATGTACAGGATGCGGTGCGGAGTTTCCTTTGATCGTGGTAAGAAGGTTGTGGTGAGTGGGTAGTGGATGTGGTACCGCCCATCATCGTGGGCTGATGACTGCAGGATGTGGGACGGCGTGGTATGGCAAACCTGACGATCGAGAACGCCGTTCGGCTGGGTGATCAACTCATCGAGGACGGGTTGATCACGCCGGACCAGTTG
>JAUXGE010000365.1 GCA_030622435.1 Planctomycetota bacterium | reverse complement strand
TCGTCGTCGAAAAGGACGGGCATCGTGATGTTCTGTTTCCACTCGTTCACGCTGGGATACTGCCAGATCAATTCGCCCGTACCCGGATCCACCCCAACGACTTCGGTTTCCATGAACGCCACGAGCTGATCCTCGCCGCAGATCTTCATGATCCTCGGCGTGGAGAAGGTATTCTTGAAACTGAGGTTCTTCCACACGACGCGTCCGTCCGTCTTGTCGAAGGCGACGATGCTCTGTTCCTTGCCACCGACGAGTACGATTACCGTGTTCTTGTACTCGATCGGGCTCGAGGAATAGCCGAACACGATCGTATTCCCTCCGAAGTCGCGCCAGAGGTTATGTGACCAGAGCTTCTTCCCTGTTTCGGCCTCAAGGCAGTGCATCACGCTTGCCACACCGATCGTGTAGAGGCGACCTTCGGAGAACAGTGGCGTGGCGTTGGGACCGTCGCCGTATTCCGAGAGATGCCCCTCGACCGGCGTTGACTCGTACCGATACTCCCAACGCGTTTCGCCGGTTCCCGCGTCGAGGCTAATGACCACTTCCTGGTTGCCGGTACGGTACATCGTATACAGGCGGTCGCCCTCGGCGATGATGCTCGAGAAGCCCGGACCCAGCTTGCGCGACCACACACGTCGCGGACCCTCCGACGGCCATTCCCTCGCGACCCCCGGGTCGTCCACTCGGAAGCTCTGGTTGGGACCGCCGAATTGGGTCCACTGGGCGCGCAGGTCGGCGCAGAGAAGGCACACAATGGTCGCGATCAACACCGGAACGATAGGGTGATCCAAACAGTAGTCGAGCCTGTGGTTCATCTGGGTTCCTCCGGGCCTCTTCGCATTATATTCCCTGCCCTGGGGGTTTAGCCACACACACCGCGTTCGGCCGAAATGCAGCACGGCCGGCTGCGATCGGTGCCCCCTGGATCCTGCCCGAGCGGCTACCCCCAGCTTGACGGATAGCGGTGACCGTCGCCGGGGACGTCTGTAGCTGCGAGCCACGAGCTTGTCGAGATCAGGTGTCCTGGATGCAGGACATTCGCAGCGGCGTGGGGCCTATTCTGGTTAACATGGAAACGACTTGGCCGTCTACAACGACGTGTACCGCGTGTTCTCTCCAGGAGTGACTGACCGTGAACGCATACAGAGGCATCGTCTGGACTGCCGGGTTGGTGGGATTGACTATCCTGGCCTCGGCATCGATCGCCCCGGCTCGGGGCGATGAGCCTGGCGTGCCGTTTGCTCCATCGTCCGCTACGGAGACAGTGCTACGGATTGCGCGATCTACCGATGGGCTGACGTTTGACGATGCCGGTGGTGTCTTTCTTCGCTATGCGGGCGCTCCTGATATCGAGGTTCTGCCGAATGGGGACGTGCTGGCCGTCTTCGACTATGTGGGCACGGACAATCCGGATACGGGTGTGCAATTGGCCGTCGCGCGCTCGGGGGATGGCGGTCGGTCGTGGACCCAGGCAAGGCCGATCCGGTTCCAGGGTAGACTTCATGGGAGTAGGTGCATCAGTCACGCGGATCTTGCACTCATGCCCGGAGGCGGGAACCGCCTGCATTTCCAAAGCGTTGCATGCCATTCCCTCAGAGGGGATACGGGACGATCGAGAGGACTCCCTGTAGTGGGGTCCGCCTTGACGCGGAACGGTCTTGCGTATCGGCTCGACCGGGCCACGCGTGTCCGAGTCGGCCGCGGCGGCGTCGTGCATCCGATGACCGTGTGGTTCGGCGACGCCCTGCATCTGTACGCCGCTGAACAGGGTTCTTCCTTCGGTTCGGACTCCGGCATGTCAGCCATACGGCACTTCGTGTCTCCCGACGGGCGGCAGTTTGTCAGGCTCCGATCGTTCCGGGTGCCTGACGTGAGTTTCGTCGGAAGCCTCCTCGCAATCGAGGGTGGCATTCGGGCCTATGTGTCAGGTGCCGAGGGCATTATGTCCCTCGTGTCGCGTAACGGGCGAGACTGGGAGAGAGAGTCCGGATTGCGCCTGACGGCGGGATGGGATCCAGCGGTTGCCCGACTCGAGGACGGTTCCTATCTGATGCTGTACTGTGCGCCGATTGGGCGGGAGCATGTGGCGTCGTCTCAACTCGTCGATGTCTCATCGTACCTGGCCGGTATTGATGACGGTCAGAACATAGCAGACGAAACGGCATGGGTGGATTTCGACAACTATGAAGATCAAGATGCGGATGCGTCCGCCTACGCCGACGCGCAGGATGCCGTGGGGCTCGAGCCGGAGGATGACGTTGACGCCGAAGGGCGCAGCGCGGATGGACGAGGTGACGCCGGTGACCACGCAGCCGACCCGGGCACCGTGAGCGACGAGTACGATTCCGAGGTGCAGGCGGCAGCCCAACGGCGCGATGAGGAGGAGGATGCCGTCACCGGGTTCGAGGACTGGGATCCGGTTGCATCCGACGGATTCGCACCGAGGCCTGATTTCAAGACCAAGATAGAGTACCTCGAGTGGTATCGCCGGTACGCGATGGATCATCCAGAGGACAACGCGTTCTGGTCCTATGCTTCGTTCATGCCGGGTACACCTGGTGATCCGGCGAACAAGCCGGAGTGGCCCGAGTTTAACGACATGTTCAACGGGGATTATGACGGCCCGCCGATGCCTTGGGACCCGGCCGATCATCCCGAGTGGGAGGCGTCCTACCAGGCTGCCCAAGAGGTACTTGCACGGTATCGCGAGGCGACGACACACGAGGGATACGCTTCACCGCCGTATGTCGAGGTCGACGGCGCGAAGTCGCCGCGCGACATGGATGATCTGTTGATCGGGATCCTGCTGCCGTCGCTGAGCCCTCATCGGGCGATGAGCAAGGCGACACTGGCGGCCTCGTGGCGGCTCGAGGACGGGAAGGTCTCCGGCAAGCGCATGATTGATGCCTGGGAGACGACGTTGCGGGGAGCGAATCACGTGGGGAGCGGTGCCACGATCATCGAGGATCTAGTGGGAATGGCCGAGCGTGCCCTCGTGCAGAAAAACGCGCGGCGGGCGCTGAAGCACGATGTCTTCTCGGGTGATGAACTCGAAACAGCTTTCGACACGTTGCGGGAATACGACCGCGATGAGCGTGGTATGGGTGACCGTATACGGGGTGAGCACGCCATGTGTATGGACATGGCGCAGTACCTGTACATGCCACCCAACGCGGACGGGACACCCGCGCCCAACGTAGAACAGCGTCTGACCGACATGTTCGATTTCTCGGACGAGATGGTCGATAGGCTCTTGAGCATGGAGCCCAATGAGGTTCGCACTTCCCTCGATGCATTCGACGCCCACTACCGGGAACTCGACGAGAAGACCAGCATCGGCTATCCGGAGGTGCGCACCGCCGATATTGCCGAACTCACGAAACGAAATCGCCCAGCCACACCGCTGACCGATTTCCTCGTCCCGGATCTGAGTCGGTACTACCAGCTCAGGGCACGCTCTGAGGCCTCACGCCGTGCGACACAACTCGCCTACGCGACGCGTCTGTTCAAAGAGCGAAACGGGCGATGGCCGGAGTCGCTCAGCGAGTTACCTGCCGAGTACGGCGAAACCATGCGGACGGATCCGTTCAGTGGGCGAGACTTCGGCTATCGCGTGACCGACGACGGCCCGAGGATCTACTCCGCCTCCGAGAACGGCATCGACGACGGTGGGACCCATTCGCGGCGCTGGAACGACGAGATCACGAACGACGCCGGCTCTGACGATTACGTCTTCTGGCCACCGCAACCGAAGCGGTAGGGGTCGCTCGGAGGATGCTGTCGCTCGCCCAGTTACTGCTAGGGATCTGACGAACGGGGTCTGCCGACGTCGAACGACAGAGGTCTTGTGCTGATCCTCCACGGCTCGCTTTCCAAACGGTCTAGCTGGTTAGTCGCTCTCGCGTTTGCCCCCTTTTGAATGTGCCCATCTCTCGTGAACGGCGTTCTCCATCTTCTCGAAGAAAGGCATGGCAGGGAGACCGATGTTAGCGGCTGCCACAACGGCCAGGTCACTGTCAGGATACAGCATGATCATTGCCATGAACGTCCCGCCAGATCCGAAGAAACCGTACTTGCGTTCGCCGTCAACGGTCTCCGCACCCCTCCAGAAGCGAGGGACGGTTTCTGCCTCGAGTGAAGTATCCCGGTCGTTGAGCACGCGCAGGTGGTACGCCGAGAACCGAGCCAGGTCCTCAATCGAACAGTGCAGGTTGCCGGCCGGACCAACGTAGCCCATGTCGCCGAGCATGAATTCGCCAATCTCCTGCACTTTCAACTCCGGGGGCCCTCCATAATGCCCACGCGGCTGATCAGGGCGTTCCTCGGTCGCCGGCCAGCCGAACCCGGTCGATCGCAATCCAAGCGGCTTGAAGACCAGAGTTCCAGTCAGTTCCTCCCAGGACCGTTTTGCCGTGCGCTCAGCCATGTACGCGGCGACGACGTACCCGGCGTTGGAGTATCTGTATTTTCCGGGGTCAACAGGATCTTCAGTCAGAACCTGGCGTAC
>JAUXGE010000389.1 GCA_030622435.1 Planctomycetota bacterium | reverse complement strand
TCCGTTTCCCTGAACGAACCGTTGTCGGGTTGCGCGCGACCGTTTGCCTCCGCGATCTCCTGGGCCGTTTGCGTCGCGACACGCACACAGTCATTGAGGGACACGCCTTCGAGATAGTTCCCGATCAGATGCAGCCCGGGTCGCTTCGCCACCGCCGCCCGCAGGTTCTCGATCTTCTCACGATGTCCGAAGTAGTATTGCGGGATGGCGGCCGGATACCGGCAGACATCCACGAGAACCGGGTCGCCCTTGACATCCAGCACCCCCCGGAGTGCGTCCATGGCGATCGGCAGCATTTCGTCGTCGCTTCGCTCCATGGCCTCGGGATGGTGGGCTCCCCCGATGAACACGCGGAGCAGCCGGTGATCCGGCGGTGCGTGATGCGGAAAGATACTATCGGCCCACAGAACTCCCATCAACGGAAAGTCAGGCTCGTTGTGTGGAACAAGGAACCCGAAACCCTCCAACGGATGACCGATGTCACTCCGGCGGAAGCCGAGGTTCAAGACAGACAGGGAGCTGCTCTCGATCGACGCCGGTATCGCCGATGCTTCCGGTGCGAGCGATTCCAACATCCGGCTCGCCTCCAGAGCCGATGTCCCCAACACCAACCGGCGGCACCGTAGGACCCGTGTGGCGCCGTCGCCAGCTTCCAACACCACCGAGTAGCCGCCGTCATTGGCGGCGGTTGCTTCCTTCACCAGACAACCGGAAAGCACATCACGTCCCAGACCTCGACCCAGCGCGGACGTCAATGCGCCAAGCCCCCCATCTATGCTGACCAGGCCCCGCCACCGCCGACGGCGAGCACCCTTCTTTTTTCTCATGGCGCCAAAGGCCGATCTCAACCCGTATCCGATCAGGCTGCGTGCTTCCGCGTCGATCCGCGCGACCGTGGGAAAGCACGCGTCGAGGTTGAGCCGGCGGATGTCGCCTGCGAAGATGCCGGAGATTGCCGCGCTGACGATCGCGTCCGACGCCTGCCGGCCTACGCGGCGGGTTGCGACCTGCTCGATGGTCTCCTCCGGTCGGCCACCGCGACCACTGAAGAACATGCCGGAAAGCAAACGACATCGTCCGCCGAAGCCGAGCAACCCGGTGGTCATCAGTGCGACCGGATTCGTCGGAACGGGATGCAGGCGGCCTCGCCGGTAGATGTACCGGACCCGTGCCGCGCGGCTGGCGGACACGACGTTCACCTCGTCCGACATGGCCTCGAGCAAAGACTCGAACGTCGGATCGCGCACGATGATGTTGAACGGTCCCTTCTCGAGCAGGAAGCCGTCACGCCGGTGGGTGCGCGTGCATCCACCGACCTCGGACTCGGCCTCGACGAGACTGACATCGACACCTGCCCGCTGTAGAAGCCAGGCGCAGGTCAACCCGCTGATCCCACCGCCGATCACGACAACATCACGAACCGTCTCAGCCATGACCATTTACCATGCTCCCCCGGCTTGACCCGTTCGATCCGGCGGACGCCTTGCGGGTCGCCTCCACCACACGAACGACGTTCTCGAACGGTGTGTCCGGCAACACGCCGTGGTTCATGTTCAGAATGTGTCCATGCCGACCACCGGCCTCCACGCAGCGGCGGACGGCCTCGTCGATCTCGTCAAACGACCCTTTGGCGATGAGCCGGTTGTCGATGTTCCCCTGAAACGCGACCCGATCGCCGAAATTCCGCTGTGCCTCTGCAAGATCGACGCACGTTCCGACACTTACCACGTCGGCACCCGAAGCAGCCATCAGATCGACGAACGGCTGGTCCTTGACGAACAACAGGGTCGGTACGCGATGGGCAAGACGTGAGAAGATCTCCTTGTGATAGCGATGTGCGAACTCCTCGTACTCCGATCGTGTGACGAGATTCGCCAGGGACTCGAATACCTGCACCGCGTCCGCGCCGGCGTCGATCTGCATGGCCAGGTAATCGACCGTCATGTCCGTGAGTTTTTCGAGCAGCTGATGAAAGCCGGCAGGATCATCGCGCATGAAAGAAAGCGCACGCTGCGGATCACTACCGGGGCTCTTTCCCTCGATAAGAAAACAGGCCAATGTCAACGGTGCGCCGGCGAAACCTAGAATGGGGAGACTGCCGTCCAGTGCTGTACGTACGATCCGAATCGTCTTGGCGACGAATCCCAGTTCGGTGGTCGGGTCAAACGAACGGAGCGCTTCGACATCATCAGGCGTTCTCACGGGCGAAGCCAGCACGGGGCCCGGACGGAACACGAACTCGGCACCCATCGGTGCAAGCGGGGTGAGAATATCCTGGAATATGATAATGGCATCGACGCCCCAGCGCTTGGGCAACAGCGAGATCCTCGCGGCCAGCACGGGGTCGCGGAAGATGGTCTCGAGCGGACGATTGTCGCCGTTGCGCAGCGCGTGGTACTGGGGATCGGATCGCCCCGCCTGCCGCATCAACCAGACCGGCGTGCGTTCGGTTCGCTGGCGTTTGGCCGCCCTCAACAGCAGATCATTCCGTATCATGATTATTCCCCTTTGCCTCTAAGCGTTGGCGGAGAAGTACTCCCGCTCACCCTTGCGATACGCATCCGGGTCCAGGTATGCATCGAAGACCGCTCCGACATTGCGTATGAGCACTCGCCCGAGCGGCTTGGTCACCTTGATGATGCCGTCATCCCCGAGAGTCACGAGCCCGTCGCGCTGCAGTTCATCGAGGATAGTGAGTTCCCGTTCGAAGTACTCGCCGAAATCGATGTTGAAGCGGCGTTCGATCGTCTCCGGTCGAACCTCGGCCAGACAGTAGAGCTGGTGCATGACCGCCTGGCGGATCAGATCGTCCGGCGAGAATCGCTTCCCTCGCTCGATAGGTGTTTCGTCACGTTCCATGCGCGTGAGGTAGCCCTCGACCCCTTTGACATTCTGAAGGAATCCCACATCCTGCAAGTGACTGATGGACGAGGCACCGACACCCAACAGGTGGAGTCCACCACCGGTGGTCATTCCCTGGAAGTTTCTTTGAACGCTGTCATCCGCAACGGACCGGGCGAGTTGTTCGTCAGGCCTGGCGAAGTGGTCGAGCCCGATGAAGACATAGCCGGCCGCCTCGAACATGGACAACCCCGTAAGGAACATCCGGAGTTTCGTCTCGCTGTCGGGCAGCTTCGTGTAGTCCATGCCGCGCTGGACGGCGATTTTCTCGGGGATCTGCGCGTAGTGATAGAAGGCGATCCGGTCCGGCGACAGGCCGATCGTCGTCTCGACCGTCTCTCGTATCGTGTCCACCGTCTGAAACGGCATGCCGTAGATGAGGTCGAAGTTGACACTGTCGAACTCGAGCTTGCGGCAGCCATCGACGACGTCGCGGATCATCTCGAACGGCTGGATACGCCGCACGTGCTCCTGGACCCGGTCGTTGAAATCCTGGACGCCGAGAGACACACGATTGACACCGGCTCGCCGCAACGCTACGAGCTTCTCGAACGTGACCCGGCGCGGGTCTACCTCCATCGCGATCTCGGCGTCCGGCGCCATGTGAAAGGCCTCGAACACCGTCCGATGCACCTGATCGACCTGCTCGGCGTCGAGGTAGGTCGGACTCCCGCCGCCCCAGTGCACCTGCCCCAGCGAGCGGCCGTCGCCGAACATGTGCCCCAACCGACCGATCTCGCCCCGGACCGCCGCCAGATAGCGTTCCACCCGCTCCCTGCTCCCCGCGGTCTTTCTGGGAAGCACTACACGCGTGCATGCGCAATAACGGCAGAGCGTTTCACAGAAAGGCACATGCAGGTAGAGCGACACATCACGGGCCGGAGCTTGATCAGCGGCATCATGAAGCATGGCCCCGGCATCGGCCGCGTCGACATCATGCCACCAGGTCGGCATCGGATATGACACGTGGCGGGGTAGCGAGATCCCGGCGTACCGTCGGAATACATCGAGATTCATCCCTCCAAGCTCTGCCGTTGTGCGCGAATCGCTCATGCCCGGTCACTCCCTGTTTG
>JAUXGE010000058.1 GCA_030622435.1 Planctomycetota bacterium | reverse complement strand
GTCGTTGGCCTGTATCTCAACCCGCCGGAAAAAGCGTTAGTGATCAGCGCCGACGAGAAAAGTCAGATACAGGCACTCGATCGAACCCAGCCGAGTCTACCCATCATTCCCGGTCGATGCGGGACGATGACCCATGATTACAAACGCAACGGTACAACGACTCTCTTTGCGGCGATCGACATGACCCAGGGCAAAGTCATCGCCACCTGCATGCCGCGTCACCGACACCAGGAGTGGATCAAGTTCCTCAAGCAGATTGACGCAGAGACGCCGGAAGATCTGGATCTTCATTTGATCGTGGATAACTACGCAACGCACAAACATCCAAAGGTGAAGGCCTGGCTCAAGCGACACAAACGTTTCCACGTCCATTTCATCCCGACCAGTAGTTCGTGGCTCAATGTCATCGAGCGGTTCTTTCGCGACCTTGACGAAAAGCGTGTGCATCGTGGCGTCTTCCGAAGTGTCCCCCAACTGATTGACGCCGTCATGAGCTACATTGACCAACACAACAACGACCCCAAACCATTCGTCTGGCGAAAGACTGCCGAGGAGATCATCGAAAAAGTCGGGCGAGCGAGGCTCGCACTGGATAATGCCCCAACAGGGTGAATCAGACCACTAGCTACGGTTCCTCTGGTATGATCTCGATCACGCTGATGGAGTATTGGACGGGTGTTTCGAAGGTGGAGTCGAGGGCGCTGCCCGTCAGACGAAGCAGGACTTCCTCCGTGGCCGGTGCCGTGAAGTCGGCGACGCCGGGAACGCCCGCCGAGGCCGAGACGGCGATGGTCAATCCACCGGCCGTCGGCACGCCGAAGTTGATTTGCCCGAATCGATCCTCCGAACCCGAGCCGACACTGACGGAGTCCGTTGTCTCGACCGTGAGTTGATAGGTCGTTTCCGCCCGCAACTGGAGGATGAAGTAGTCGGCTTCATCGCCCGGGGGCAGAGTGCCGGAAAGCTCACCGGCCGGGCCTATCTCCAGTGCGACCGCATCATCCGGAGAGGTCCCGTTGTCATCGGCCCCCTGGTCTACGAGAAGCAACGCATACTGCGCGCGGGTAGGACCACTGATAGTCACCCGGAGGGATTCGAGCGGATCACTGATCGTGTCGTCCTGATCCGCCAACGGTAAGACATACTCGATCGTCACCTGCCCATCGGAAAGTGCTATGAAGCTGGTGGCGGTCGCGGACTCAACTGAGCCGCTCGTCGTAAAGTCAACGGGGAACGCCACAGGCCCCGCCAGCGGACTGCCCGTGATCAAACCGATGATCTCGTCAAAACCGGTTGTATCGCCAATCGTGGAGGTCAGGGTCGCGCGAAGTTCGTATGTGTGGCCAGAGTCGACTGAAACCGTTGCATTGAGCCGTTGCCCGCTGTACACGAAGCCGTCGGCGATTTCGTTGGTTTCGATATCGACTGTAACGGTCCCCTCCTTACTCCCGGCGGGCGCGAGGCATCCTGCCAGAGTCAGCAGAGTCAACGCCGTCAGGCTGAAGGCGGACCGCGCCCGGTTGTGCCGAGCCTTCGCACTTTGATTCCCGTTCGGGTCTACACAAACATCCATGATCACCACCCGGCTTATCGCCTTGATCGATTAGAACCGCCATGCCCACTCATGCGGCCACCTGTCAATAGTCTCGAACACGCCTCCCGAGGTATCAGCCGGCATCCTCGCCGGCCGTCACTGGCTCAAAACGGCACTTCAAGCCACGGCCTGCGGGGACGCAGGCCGCTACTGACACTCCAACGGCCCGCGAGGACGCAGGCCCCTACGGACCCCTCAGCGGCCTGTCATGCGCATCCACTCAAACCGATCGACCGGAAGGAATCAACGGCTTGAGCAGTTTCAGAACTACACAGGTAGACTGGCCGAGTCAAGCGGCCCGAAGAACAAGCGGGATGGCGAATCACTCCTCGGTGCAACCATCGAGGAAGCTCGCCAGATCCGAGAGATCGACATCGGTGTCGGTATCGCGGTCGAAAACCCTCAGGCAATCGCTGATGGCCATGCCGGACCTCGTTGGCACCGGGGGGGTGCCGGGCCCGCCCAGGCAGTCCGTCAGCACGGCAAAATCGGCCAGGTCCGCATCACCGTCGTTGTCTGCGTCACCCGGAAAGGTGCTGCGGATCGTCAGGTAGGGCTTGGTCGCCGGCTCCGCATCCAACGCATCTATGAACACCTGGTTCGTCACGTGCGGCGTTTCCGGATCGATCTGGAACCGAAATGCCAACTTTCTGGCACCGCTGGCGAGAGCGGTCGTGACGAGAGCGGTCACATCTATCTTCTCGATGCGAGGTGTTTGCATGGCCGTGACCGTGACAACCTTCTGCAGCGTCATCGGCCCCGCCGAGAAGTCGCCCGGTGTTTCGATCAGGTCCGCAGGATACGAGTACACGTGGAGCTGTACATCCGGAAACGGAACGGCTCGGGCGCCGCGCGTCGTGAACGTCAGTGTCGCCTCGAGCTGGCTCGTGAGGCTCACATCGCGCAGGTCGTACTCGCACACGATTCGATGCTCGACCGCGCTATCGGGTGTCTCCGTCGTGAGCGTGACTGCCCCTGCAAACCCCGTTGGACCGAACTCCCAATTCCAGCTATCCACGATCCCGTCGTACTGTCCGGCACTGCCGCCGTCCGCCAGTGTCCCGCCGGCCGACGGGTAGATGACGTCCGCACCCCGCGCCGGCAGCACCGCCAGCAGGCAGGCAAGCACGCAAGCCGCGCGCATCAGCAAGTTCGCAGGACGGCGGGTCATCGGTCACCCTCCCGATCGCGAGCGCGAAAACGCAGGTTCCACTTCTGTACACCGTCGTTGAACCGCATGCGTCCCCTGCGGTGTCCACGCATGTCGTGGCATGCCTGGCAGTCGATCGATGTGTCCTCCGCGCCGACAAATGAGCAGGACGCGGCATGCCCCGGGGGCAGCTCGTCGGCCAACGCAGACGACTCATCTTGCACCGAAGCTCCAATACCCCGATCACCGTCGTCGTGGCAGGTCCGGCATTCGTCACGCCATAGATCGAGCACCTCGCGGTAATATCGAGTATGGAGCGGTCCCTGGTCGGTCGGATCGTCTCCCGGCCCGACATTTGAGTGACATGTATTACAGTGCAGATCACCGCCGGCCCGCGTGAACTCGTCACTGCCGATGTATCCGTAGTCATAGTCGGTTGTGCCGTCGTTGTAGACACCGAAGGTGATCGCGAGGTCCGCCATCATAAGTGCGGGAGTCGGTTCACCGTCCGGTGTGCGCGTACCGTGAGGATTGTGGCAGGTCACGCAAGATCGGCGCGAGTCTTTCATAGCATCGTCATGGTCGATGTCCCAGCCCGAGGACGAGCTGCCGATGTGGTTCCAGTGCGGGTTCGCAGGGCTGCCTTGGTAATACCACGAACCGTATCCCCACGGTTGTTCGTTTCGGTAGTTGGTCTGCGCCACGCCCTCGGGAAGTTGCAGGTACTCCGGCGGTGTGGACAGAAGCGTGCCGTAGTTGGCCGGCACCCCCATGATCTTGATTTCGTCATGGCACGAGAAACACAGCCGGAAGTCGTTGGCCGTATAGTCAAGGCCATCGCGCGGAACCTCGAGCGCCCGCCCGCCATCTATGCGCCGCAGTCGATACCCGTCGTTGTACGCTTCCTTGTCGAGTTCCCGCGCCTCACCAATCTTGGCCGTACCGCCCGGAGAGAGCGGGAAACGCTCACCGAACGTAGGGGACTCGCCGTCTGTGTGAGGAAGCGTCGGATCGTGGCAATCCGTGCAGATCACATGGTTCTTCCCGAGCCCCGAGATGTTATAGCCCCACGTCTCGTTGTCCCCCATCACCAGCGGCGCCTCGACGTCATCGATAATCGCACCCGTGGCGTCGTGGCACCCGGCACACCAGTCGAGCTTCTCCGGTTTCAGCACACCCGCTTCGTAGACGCCGTCCGCCCAGTTTGGCTTGGCGCCGATCACCGGATCATCAACGCCGTCGAACGGTTCACCCGCACCATGGCACTCGTCGCAGACATCCGTCTCTGACAAGTCGATGTTGCCGTCCAGATTCAAATCCACACCGGAGGCGAAGCTGGCTGTGCCGTTGTCGTGAGTTGCGCCTAAGTCCGAAGCGTGGCAGATACCGCAATCGGTGATTCCGGGACCATTAGCGGCCGTGAAGTGGGCCGCGTGCGAACCGGCAACATTCGGAGACACCGCCCCGTCAGGCGGTTCACCGTGGCAGGCCGTGCAGGCGGTCAGGAAGCCGAGGCTGTGAGGGTGGCAATCCGTGCACACCGTGTCCACCTCGTGGACATGATCCATCTCGGGATTGTTGCGATGATAGTCAGTGTCGGTGTGGCAGACCTCGCAAACACCATCGAAACCGGGTGGATCGCAATCACTGTGAATGAAGTCCTTCCGCCCACCGCACGATCCGCTCTCTTCGAGGAAGCTGACCGGTGTCCCGTTAATCTCACGGGCGATCAGGACCGTGTTCTCGTTCTCAACGTCGTGGATGGCATGACACTCCCCGCACGTCGGCTCCCAGTCACCGCCGACACCATGGATAGCATGCTCGGTATGGCAGATCAGGCAAAGCGTCTCATCGTTGGCACTGCGCAACAACATGCCGTCCCCGTCGCCGCCGTTGGCGCCGCCCGAATCAGCGGCGTGGGGCGCATGGCACGTCGTACACTCCATGGCATCATTCTTGAGTGGCAAGGCAGCAAGCTCGCCGGGAACGGGGTATTCACCATCACCGGCCGGATACACGAAGCCGACGGGGTGAGAGCCGCCTTCTTTAGGACCCAGGTCGCGCGGTGCGTGGCACTCCTTGCACATTGCGTCCGCGTCGTTGCTCACACGCAGGTAAGACTGACCATAGTAAGTGTTGTGCTGGTTGTGGCAGGTCGCGCACTTGATGTTCCCGTCGAAATCGAGGTATGACGACATCGAGCCGCCGGGCACCGGACCCACAGCATCGGCAAGCGGATTCACCGCCGGAACACCCCATGCGTGCGACCGACCTCGACCGTCGACTGCTGCATTATTCGTGCCGAAAGGATCCGCGACATCACGTTCATGAATCGGTACCTGCAATGCCCGGCCTGTGACACTGTGGCAGGACGTGCATAGCACGGCCTGCCCCTCCACGGTACCGGCATGACCACCCGGCTGCCCCGTGATCCCATGGCAGGGCCCGCAGATGTCCGGTCGATCCTCGACGATGTGCGGTCCGTTCCAAGAGGTTTCCCGGCTCACCTCCGCGGCGATGAAACCTTGCGCATCCTGCTCCGGCGTGCCGGAGCCCTCGTCATCACTACGAGTCAGTGTTTCTGATGCTGGTTCGACCGCGGTCGACACAGTGCCGGCAGGGGTATCGATGCTCGCACCCACGCCTTCCGTCAGATCGTACACTTCCACGGACGAGTTTCCGGAGTTGACCACGTACAGCCGTGAACCATCGTTGCTGACGGCCAGGTCGCATGGTATGCGCAGTTGACCCGGTTCATGCCCGTACTCGAGGATCTTGCCGACCTCGATACCCGCAGGATCGAACACACGAACCGTACCCATCAGGGCATCGGTGAGGTAGACGTCCCCCCCGGGATCGACGTCCAGGCCCAGAGGTCTCGGCATCCATCCCTCCAGAGTATATTGGGCGGATTTCAATCTATCGCCATACTGTCGCAGGAAGACACCGGCCCTCGTGAAGGTCTGGAGCCGGGACTTGTCGTGGTCCGCCACGATGAGCCGGTTGCCTGCCTCGTCGATAGTAATCGCGCTGGGATAGATGAACTCGCCCGGCCAACTTCCTCGCGAACCAAGCCTCAATGCCAACGAGCCGTCACTCTCGAATCCGTAGATCCGGTCGCCTTCCGCATCGACGACGTAGATCTTCCCTGTGTCCGAAGCGATGTCAATGTCCGTCGGACCGGCGAAGGACACGAGCGGATTGCCCTCCCCGAGGTACCCCAACAGGGCCATCGTGCTGTCGTAGATTGCGACCTTCGGCTCATCACGCAGTGAGACGAACACGCGCCCGTCCGGATGAACGGCCACACCGATCGGCCCCTTCTGGACGGACCACGAACCCACCAATGTGCCCGATGCATCGAACCGTACGATGTGGTTGCTCAGCGGATCGGTTACGAAAACGGAGTCATCGGGTGCGATGGAGAGTCTGGCCGGACCGCGCAGCTCCTCCGTCAGCGAGCCGAGATGCGGGAGCATCCCCACCTGCCCGACCGACAACAGTCCGACAATCACACCGGCTGAGACCATCACAATGAGTTATTCTTCGAGCAAGTGCTCGATCCCCCGAAAATGCCCTTCGTCCTCCCTCACCCTGCTACAGCACAGTATAGCACGCACAATCACCCGGGTCAGGACACAGCATATTGGTGCTAGCAAGTTCAATCCGTCCTTGGCGCCCGAAACCGGACGAATATCCGTTATCGTGACATCACAAGAGCGCGCCGCAACTCGCCCAAATCTCTCGTGGCGTCATCCCCACGTGTGTGGCGGACGTGCAACAAGTGCGGCGTTGCAACTGCCGAACAGAGTCCGAGAACTTGAGAGCACACCGTCCGAGAAGACGTTGCAAGGGCTCCCGATCCGCGGCTTCAGGGTCCGGCCTAACTCGCCGATCAACGCCGGGAGTCACTTGCATGCCTGGTGAATCGGACCTTCCATTGCCTTCGCCCGGACGAGAGCGGGGATCATCTACAACGATGTCACCACGGTCTGCGTCTCGATTGGGTCGCTTATGGCTTGCGTTCGCCGTTGTGTTGGGAATCCACGTTCACACAACCTCGACTAATGGCGCGAGCGGTCCCGTTGCCTTCACGACGGCCCTCGCCGCCGGCCCCGGAATCACGAACCATCCGGTCGGCATCATTCCGTCCGAAGTTGTGGCGATTCCCCCCGATTGGCCTCTAGACGACAGGGGAGCGGTGATGTGCATCACCTGCCATACCGGAATCCCCGAGTCCGCCCCGGGCTCGGAGCCGAAGCTGCGCGATTTCGGACCGCAGGGAATCGAACCGACCGAGTTCTGCGCGAGGTGCCATGGCCAACCCTCGCGGCGAAACGCTGAATCATTGCACTGGCTCGCAGTGGGTGTGGCCCACGTTTCGCATGATCCCAGAACGGAACGTTCCGGGAGTACGCCACTCGATGCACGCACGCGAGCATGCCTTTCGTGTCACGACGGTGCCATCGCCTCCGAATCAAAGAACGAAACGCCGTGGAACCGTTCGCAGATGGACCTCGGCGACAAACGCCGCAACCACCCGGTCGGCATCGCATACAACGACGTATCCCGACCGAAGGATCTATCCCCTTTGCGCCCCGCCGACCTGCTGCCTCCGAGCGTCGAACTGCCCCAAGGGCGGGTGACCTGTGTCTCGTGCCACAACCTGTACTCGCGAACCCAATACCGACTCACGGTTCCGATTCACGGCTCCGAGCTCTGCCTGACCTGTCACGACATGAGGTAGTAAGAAGAAGGATGAAGGATGAAGGATGAAGGGTGAAGGATGAAGGGTGAACCAGGAGTATCGAGCCTCCTGAAGCGTCGCTCGTTTGTCAGTATTCGCCCCTAGTCTTTCCTCTTTCTTCTTTCATCCTTCATCCTTCATCCTTCTCTCACCAGTTGGAGTCCGACCGGAACTGATCGTAGAACAGATCGATCGTCGCATCGACGATTGATGCGCGGGCGGTGTAGGCGATGGTCCACTCGTTTTCGGTGCCGAGCAGCACACCGCGCGTAGCCGTCTCGAACACGCCCACTATCTCGTCACGGAACTCGGGACACCCGCCCATCAGCAGCGGCGCCAGGCAACAAAGGCCCAACAAAGCCTGACGGAACGTCCATGTCGCGGGCGTGTTTCCACGGGTCTTCATCATCGACAAGCACTCCGGAATCCGGTTCTTCCCTCTCAGGTAGGAAGCGATTGTAGACCCGGCGACACAAGCCCGAGTCCGGGTACGGAGTATACTTCGGTGAATCTCTTTCTCAACCACAGCTCCAGGCTCGTCCACAACGCCGTGAATACCGTCTGCTGTCTCGTGCGGTACAGTCTTTCTCGCCACAACAAGACGCCCACTACCTGCCCACGACACCCTCATGATCACACCGAGCGCGGGAGGAACCACGGGAAGAGAACCCACCGGCGCCCGGCCACCACCTTGCCCCCTCACCAAAGCCCCACCGGCGACCCTGCATCGCGGGCAAATCGGGCAAACAGGCAATCAACTCAGGTGCGCGGTCCTGGTGCTCCACGGTGGCAGTGCCCACGGCACCCATCATGGTAGTCGAGGTGATCGGAATAGACACAGTTGAGGATGGTCAGGCAGGCTGTTAGGATATCACAAGTCACAGGTTGCGGTCTCACACGGACAGCGAGGTGATCGGACGTTGGGACTCCGCTACCCACCTGTGCAAGGTCCGCTTCGCGTCGTTTCCGGGCTTGATCAGGCGTGGGAAAGGGTCCGGCGATGCGGTGATTTCGACACGAGGTGGCAGGAAATCGCGGTGTTACCGTGCTAGGATTGATACCGTCCCGGCATGCGTTGTCTGCCGGCCTGGGATGTCGAGTTCTGGAAGGAGGTTGTCATGAGACGTGGCGCATGGGTCGCGTTCTCGATACTGGTGGCCGTGTTTGCTGCGACCGCATTCGGTGGGGGAATCGTCGGTACCGGACACGATTTCTCGAGCGAGGTGTGGAGTGAGGGCCGGATCTGTCTTCCGTGTCACGTCCCTCACGACGCACAGACCGACGATGACGGCAGCACCATGGTCCTCTGGAACCACAGCGTGACCAACGAGACGTTCACAATGTACAGCGGCTTCGTCCTCGAACGGCTGGACCGGGACCAGGATGAGCAGCCCGGCGGTGCCAGCAAGCTCTGTCTTAGCTGCCATGACGGGGCGACGGCCGTGGACGCCTTCGGCGGCGGACCCGAGTCTCCGTCGATGTACGCCACCGACACGTCGCTGGGTACGGACCTGCGTGATGACCATCCCATCGGCATACAGTACCCGCCGGACGGCCTTGCAGGCTTCAAACCCAGGGCCAACCTCTCGCCGGTCAAGCTGGTGAGCTGGGGCGGCAGGACAGACCGAGTCGAGTGCACTTCCTGCCACGAACCGCACTCGGACGACTTCGGCATGTTCCTGCGAATGGACAACACCGGTAGCGCGCTGTGTCTCCAGTGCCATGACAAGTAACATCGCCTCGGCCAGCGAGGCGTCTCGACCCTAATGCTTCGGCTTGCGGGTCTATCGGCGAATGGGGGAATAATGAGATTATCGAGGGGGCAAATGTCGGTGGGATTCGTGGTCGTGCTCACCGGGGCACTGGCCGGGCAGGACATGTCCAAGGTCGCGAACACCCCGCACAACCTGAATACCGTCGATGTCTGGGGCGTCGTGATTTCCCAAAACCGCGTGTGTCTCCCGTGCCACACGCCGCACTCGGCTCAGAATGACGAGACCGGCAAAAGCCAGGTCCTGTGGAACCATGCCATCACCGAGCAGACATTCGAGATGTATACGACGTCCGCAGGCCACCAGGGCGGGCAGCCGGAAGGAACCAGCAAGTTGTGCCTGAGCTGCCATGATGGGGCGACGGCAATCGACAGCTTCGGCAACAACAACGATCTCTTCAACAACGTTCGGATCCCGGCAGATCGCCCGTCCAATCTCGGGACCGACCTGCGCGATGACCATCCAATCGGCGTGCTATACCCACCGCCCGACTTGACAGGGTACAACGACAAGAGCACATTCAGCGGGGTCAAGGTGGTGACGATCAACGGCGCGGACCGGGTGGAGTGTACTTCCTGCCACGACCCACACGACAACTCGCTCAGCATGTTCCTGCGACAGACGCTGGACGGCAGCGCCCTTTGCCTCGAGTGCCACGACGAGTAGCCGCGTTCCGGCTAGAATGCGAGTCTCGGAAACGCCGATAAGTCCACCATGGCGAAACGTGGCTGGGATTGCGCGATTGGCGCGCCACCCGGCGTACCCCGCGGACCCGAGAAGACGGCCTGGTGGAGTTGCTCCAGCATCGACAGCAGCCGGGATGGGTTTCCGCATAGAGGATCGGTCATGGCAGTCCGGAAGACGCGAGCACTCGCAACCACCGCCGCAACACTTTGCCTGGTCCTGGGATGCCAGGCCCCGGGGCAACGGGATGCACCCCTACTATTCTTCCCTTCACCCCCAGCCAAACCGAGGGTCCAATTCCTGACATGGGTCAGTGGGGCTGAACAAATAGAAGGTCCAATTAGTTTCATCTCCAAGCTTGCTCTTGGAGATGAGCCCGTTAACCGACCGACTATCGACAAACCGTACGGCTTGGCGGCACGGAACGGTGTCGTCTACGTATGCGACACGAAAATGCCTGGCGTGTGTCGTCTGGACTTCAAGAATCACACGTTTTCCGTCCTCGGCGTTCAGGGCCCCGGTCGGCTTCGCAAGCCGCTCAACCTAGTCATCGATCCGCTGGGTTACAAGTTCGTGGCCGACGCCTTGCGTAAGCAGGTCGTAGTGTTCGATCCTGAAGACCGGTACGTAACCGCCTTCGACATCCCGGAGCCGTCGCACCCGGTCGATGTGGCGCTTTGGGAGGACGAGCTCTACGTTCTCGACAACGACGATACGAGCCAGATCGTCGTGCTGGATCGGCAGACGTCCGAGGTCCTTCGTACGCTCGGAGTGCAGGGCGAAGAGCCGGGGCAGTTTCGGATTCCCAACAGCCTGTGCTTCGGCGCTGACGGCCATCTTTACGTCAGCGACACTCTGAACTGGCGAATCCAGAAGCTGACCCGCGAGGGTGAGCCGGTGTGGGTGCAAGGGACGGCGGGCCGCCGCCTGGGGCAGTTCGGGCGCCCGCGCGGTCTTCGCGTCGCGCCCGATGGCTTGGTCTACGTGGCCGACGCCGCCATGGAAATCATCCAGATGTTCAATGAGCAGGGCGAGATCCTCATGCACTTCGGAGGTCCGGGTTCCGTACCCGGCGCCCTCGTACTACCCGCCGGTGTTGCCGTCGATGCCAGCTCGATCCCGTACTTCAAGCAGTACATCCACAAGGATTTCAACGCGGAGTATCTGCTCTTCGTGAGCAGCCAGTACGGTCCGCATTTGATCAGCGTCTATGCTTTCGGCTCGTTTCCCGAAGGCTACCAGCTTTCGCAGGCGCAGATCGCCTCGCTTCCTGCGGTGGGCGAAGACCAAGGCATGAAAGCAGCAAAGCCGCCGCACAATGTCGTGGGTACGCCGGAGAAGGCGGGCGAGGACAAACCATCAGACACGCAGGATTGAAGCATGGAGGCGCGCCGGCCTCACGCACCCACTGCGCATGGCTCGCAACATCGGCCGGGAACGCGTTGTATCCGCACGTTCCGATCGACCGTGCGCCGATTGCGTGGGTGCCGACCAGTTGGACCGTGTGGACACGGATCGGGAAGACAACGGGTGAGTAAACGGACAATCTCGCCGGTAACCGCGGTCTCCATCGCTATCGCGCCGGTGCTGCTGGTAACCGTAACTCTTCTGTTCACCACGGCAGCCTGTTCGCGCGAAGTCAGGCACCGCGTGCTCACATTCTTCTATGACGGCGTGCCTCACCTCGATGCCGGTCTGGACGAACCGGATGCGGGCACAGCCGAGTCGTGAGAGGTCACCGTGGAGGGCGAGCCTGGCGCGCGCGCCAAGAGAGGGAAGAAGTTCTACAACCACCCGGCCTATTGGAAAAACCTGTGCGGCGAGTGCCACGAAGGCGACGGCGGCGGATTGCTGAAGACGGCACGCGAGGGTTTGTGTCAGACATGCCACCCAGACAACCCCCCGAGGAAGAAGTTCGTTCACGGCCCGGTGGCCGTCAACGGCTGCCTGGCGTGCCATCTGTACCACAGATCTGAATACCCCAAGGTGCTGGTGACGGATGCGCAGACGCTCTGTTATCAGTGCCACGTAGAGGAGGAGTTGATCACGGACAAGCATCACGCCACGATCGAAGAGAAGCGTTGCATCGACTGCCACGACGCACACGGTGGTGATGACCGGTTCTTCCTTCTTCCAGAGGCGGCTGCAGCAGCGGCGGCCGACTCGTCATGAAACGTACAGATCGTTGAACGGAAGCAACGAACACACTTGTTGTGCGACGGATCGGTCAGGACACAGACGGTGCGCCTGTGGTCGGGCGGTCCTGAATGCATCCAGCGGGCACCTGAGTGGGCTGTCGGGCTTCCTTCTCGCAGGTGCCTCGTGCCTCTTCGTTGTGGCCGGCTGTAGCACGCAGTCCGCAAGATCCTACGGCATCAGATCGTTCGAGCTGACCGACCTAAGCGGGCACGCGGATTTCACCTTCCGGCACCGCGAAAGAGAACAGAAATCGAAGACGGGAAAGAGCAAGACGCGAACGGAAGAGACGATATTCGAGGAGAGCATCGGCCTCGAAACCGAGGGCTTCGTGTTCCACCCCAACATCCTCGAGTTCGGGCTGGCCGGGCTTTTCGGACTCGTGCAGGAGGACTTCCGTGAGGTTGTCGACGGGCGTCAGCGGGACACAGGCGACGACGGTGACCTGTACGAGTACGACCTGCACGCCCGGCTCTTCAAGAAACGGGAGTTTCCGCTCACGGTCTTCGCGCAACGCCGGCGCGGTCTGGTACCGCGACCTTTCCTGCCAAGCCTCGAAACCACGACGACCAACTACGGCCTGACCTGGCAATACGTCAACAAGAAAACGCCGACGAGTCTCCAGTTCAGCCACACCGACGCGAGACTCAGTCCGCTCTACGTGGCCGGTGAGGAAGACGACGGACGTCAGAGAAACACCGAACTGCGGTTCGAGACTGGCTACAACTTCACCGATCATCACACGCTGTCGTTCCAATACGAGTACGAATCGGTGGACGAGGAACCGTTCGATTTCTACTACGACTCGGACGAGATTCTGCTCACCCACCGTCTGGCATTCGGCAGTGAGCACCAGCACCGGCTGCGCTCGGAGCTCAACTACCTCAACCAGCGCGGAACGGTGGACCTCGAAAGAGTTCGCTGGCGTGAGGACCTGCGACTGAAGCACTCCGGCACTCTCGAGTCGCAGGTTGTGTTTGAAGCCTTGGACCGGGAGCGCGGGGGGCGGTCCGACGACGTGCCTATCAGTGACGAACGCTCCTACTACCTGACCGGCCTGCTTCGGCATCGACTCTACGAGAGCCAGACCTCACAGATCCGCCTGTTCGTGCGGCAGCAGGAATTCGAGCCCGACCTCGACATCACGCGATGGGGCGGCAACGTCGATATCCAGTACCGCAAGACCAACCCGTGGGGCGTGCTCCATGCCGACTACGGTTTTCGATTCGAGCGGAATGACCACGACGGCAAGGCGCGAACCAGCGAGACCATCGACGAAGCGCATTCGTTTAGAGATCCCGATCCAATCGTGCTTGGCAGCCGGAACATCGACGTGAGCTCCATCACGATCCGCGCGGAGGACCGCGTGACCTATTACCACCGCGGATTGGATTACTCCTTGCAGACCATCGGCAACGTCGTCGAGATCCGGCGTATTCCGGGCGGGCGCATCGTGGACGGTCAGACCGTTCTGATCGACTACTTGTTCTCGACAGGCGGTACGTACCGGCTCGACACACTAAACCATAGGGCCGGCATCCGTCAGGACTTCGAGTTGGGCATTACACCCTACTACCGGTTCGAATGGCAGGATCAATCGCTCTCGCCCACGAGCGCCACCGGGGCCATTGCCGACGACATTACGGCGCACCTCGTGGGCGTCGAGTACCAGACACCCGCCTTGAGAATCTTCGCAGAGTACGAGGATCGTGACTCGACGATCAATCCGTTTATCAGCACGCGCGTCGGAGCCTCACTCACTCACCGTTTCGAGTTCGGAGCGGAGACGAACTTCCGCGCTCGTTGGACCGAAACCCGACACGGTGTACCGAATGAACGCGACATCGAGCTGCTGACTCTCGAAGGCAGGTACCGCCATCCGATCACGGAGAACCTGTCCGTCGAGAGCACCGTGCTCTACCGGAACGGCGAGGACTCGGCCTCGGACGACACGGAGGGGATCGACGTGTCGCTGGCGTTGGAGTGGTTCATCCGCGAGACGGAAATCCGGATGAGCATTGAGCGAAACGAGTTTGAGGACGCATTTACGTCGAACGACTCCATGGCCGCGTTTGTCCATATAAGGCGAGGTTTCTAGCATGTACTGTCGGCGCGGTCGATCCTACAATCGCGATGAGGCCGCCAAGGCTGGAGGATGTCCATGAACGCCGCACTCCACAACAACCACCGCATGAAATCGATAACCGCAAATGCTGTAACGCCTGGTATCGCAATAGCCGTTGCGACGGCCATCACGATGTCCGTCGCCTGGTGTCCGCACATTGCCTTGGGGCAACAACGCGTCGTCGACACACTCCACAATCTTTCGACCAGCGGTCCGGGGGAAGTCCGCGCGGAATCGGAGGAGCAGATCTGCATCTTCTGCCACGCACCCCACAACACGAGTGGAGTGGCCCCCCTGTGGAATCGCGAGGCCCCGCTTTCCAACTACACGATCTACCGTTCATCCACATTCGACGCCGACCCGGGCCAGCCCACCGGCAGCAGCAAGCTCTGTCTCAGTTGCCATGACGGCACGATAGCGCTTGGTCGAGTGCTAAGCCGCGCCGACAGGATTCGAATGGTCGGGAGTGACTTCATGCCGGCAGGGCTTTCCAACCTCGGCACGGATCTTTCGGACGATCACCCGGTCAGCTTTCATTATACGACCGGCCTCGCGGCGTCGGACCGCCAGCTCGAGAGTCCCGACACCCTTCCGGCCGAGGTGAAACTGGATCGGTCCGGCCAGTTTCAGTGCACGACTTGCCACGACCCGCACCACAACAGGTTTCGTATGTTCTTGACCATGACCGACGCATTCGGCTCGCTCTGCATCGCGTGTCATGATATGGACGGCTGGTCAACCGGCTCGCACGGTGCCGCCGGTGATGCCGTCTCGGGTGTGGCGCTGGGCGACTGGCCATTCGGCACCGTTGCGGAAAACGCCTGCCGCAGTTGCCACCGTACACACACGGCCGGTGGTCGAGAACGTCTGCTCATCTTCGAGAAGGAGGAGGACAACTGCCTGAACTGTCATGATGGAAGCGTCGCGCAGTTCAACATCTTGGCCGAGATCGACAAGCAAAGCGCCCACGACCCGAGACTCCAGACGGGTGTCCACGATCCCACGGAGATGCTGGCCGGGACGAACCCGCACGTCGAGTGCGTCGATTGCCACAACCCACACGCGGCCGGTCCCCAAACGGATCAGGACTACGTCGCCATCGGAGCAACGATGCAGAAGGTGCCAGGTTCAACATCCGGCGGAGGATACACCCAGGAAGCACAGTATGAGTACGAGGTCTGCTATCGATGTCACGGCGACGCGCCGGTCCCGGTCTCACGCCGCATCGCGCGCCTGGCCGATCAGCCGAACCTGCGCCTGAAGTTCAACTCCACGAATCCCAGCTTCCACCCCATCGTGACGGCCTCCCCCAACAGCGACGTCGTCAGCCTCGATCCGAGCATCGCACCGGGCTCGTTGATCCGTTGCACGGACTGCCACAACAATGACAGCGGGCGTCGAGCCGGCTCCTACGGTCCCGACGGACCGCACGGTTCCGTGTATGATTTCCTCCTGATACGCAACTACTCCGTCCACGACGACACACCCGAGTCGGCCTATGACTATGCCTTGTGCTACCAGTGCCATCAGCGGACCAGCATCCTGAACAACGAGAGCTTCCCCGAACACGCCCGCCACGTCCGCGACCAGGATGCGCCCTGCTCCGCTTGCCACGATCCCCACGGGATCAGCACCATCAGCAGTAGCGGCTCCGATCATACGCACCTGATCAACTTCGATGTCACGATCGTTCGCCCCCTGTACACGACCGGCACCCTGGCCTACCGGGACCTCGGTGACCGGACGGGAACCTGCACACTCACGTGTCACAACCAGATCCACGACACCAGGCCATACGGAGAGCAACCATAACGGCCGCAGAGTGAGGGTGCGGCCATCATTTGTGGCAAGCACGAACAACTCGTGTCTTTCTGTAGCGGCCTGCGTCCCCGTCGGCCGTCATTTACAATAGCCCCTTGCCCGGGAAAACGGCCTGCGAGGACGCAGGCCGCTACAAGCGTCGCGCCGGCCGAAACCACTGATCCCGCCGATACTATTCTTTGAACAAACTCCCAAAGCCCGCTATCATGTCATCGACCCGGCACATGGAACGGGCCGGTGATGACGAAGTACGAGATGCGAAGACGGAATGGAAGACGAGATCGCAACGACCATGAATGAACC
>JAUXGE010000104.1 GCA_030622435.1 Planctomycetota bacterium | reverse complement strand
GGCGGACCGCTGACCGGGCGTAAAACGCCCGGCCTAATAGCCGTTCGGGAAAGACCGCTAAAGCGGCCTTGAACGTCGGACGCCAGAGACCCCATGGAGATCACGCCACACGGTATGACCCATGATGCCGCCTAAACTGTCACACACCCGTTTGAGCGGAAGATAGCGTCTAGTGCTCTGTTATTGCTGGATTGCCGCGAGATATGCCCGCGCCCGCCTTTGACGGCTTTTGAGCTTGGTGTATCCCTTAGGGCGGGCTTGGGCATGGCACCCAAGATCGGGATGCATCCACCAGATTGCGAATGACAGAGCACTAGCTGCCAAATAGGACTTGGAACACCGCGAAATCTTCCAGGTCCACGTCGTCGTCGTTGTCCATATCGAAGACACCGCATGCAGAACCAACGGTTTGGCCCGGGCCGGTCGTACAGTCGACGGTTATGGTCAGGTCGTCAAGATCGACGTCACCGTCGAGGTCGAAGTCTCCGCTCGCCGGCGGCAACGTTCGCACGACGCGGAAGCCGACTTGGGCGTCGGTCAGGGCCGGTATGGTGAACGTGCGCGCGTCTGTTCGCAGATTCGTCGAGTCGGCGGGCTGCAACCAGCTCCCACCGCGGACCGTACGAAACGTGATGCTGTCGGGATGGTTGTTGAACCGGCCCTGCATCCACTGATAGGCGTTCCCCGACATATCGAACAGTCCGAAGCCGTTGGCGTTGGGGTTGGTGTAGAAGCCGTCACCCCTGTAGGAGCCGTCGAAGTAACCGGTTGGCGTTGTCGAGTTGTCCATGGGATCGCCGCTGTCGAAGAAGTTGGCGTCGGCGCCGGTGAGGGGGGCGTTGCGTCCGAAACCGTAATCTGCGCCGAACAGTGCATTGCCATACACGTCGGTGCCGCGGCGTGAGGCGGCCTTGTACCACTCGTTGTATGCATCTGCGGCGTCGGTGGCGGGAACTGTGTTGTTCCAACCGTTATCCGTCGGGAGGCGGAAGCCGCGATAGTGTGTTACGAGCTCGTCCCGTTCATTGTCGTTCAGATCGCGTGTTATCCAATCGGCGGTTCTGACGGTCACGGGGTGCCAGCCGTTCAGGTCCGCATCAGTGGTCTCGGTGTAGCATCGTTCCGAGGGCAACATGCCCCGGTCCATCGTCAGCCAATTGCAGTATTTGACCGCCCCGTACCAGCTCACGCCGGTGACAGGGTGCAGGGAGAAGTCGATCGAGTCGGGGCGAACACGGTAGGTGCCACTGTTGAATTCAATCTGCTCGGCGGCGACGGGTGAGAACAGCTTGACGCTCCGCTCACCGGGATCAGTACCTGTTTCCCCCTCCGCAGATGAATTGATGTATACGTCGCCGGCTGACGTATCGAAGAACATGTACTCACCGCGATCGTTGCCGGGGTTGGCGATCGCGTCATTGAGGAATGCGACGAACTCGGTGTTGGTCGTGTGAAAGGTAGCCATCCGGTACGAATACGCCGGTCCATTCTCCTGATGAGCCGAAGCCGGCACGGACGACTCGGTCAGGTCGAACTGGGGAACCACGAGCGCCAGCGACACTGCTCGGGTCCTCGATTCACCGTCAGGCGACACGGCGAACTCCACGACGGCTTCGTGCATGCCCTCCGCAAGCGATGTAGTTTGTGCGGCATCGATCGAGATGACGACTGTCGCGGATTCACCGTCGTCGAGCCATCCGTTGTCGGATGCAGCCCCGTTGAACAGGATCCAATCCGCACCGGGCTCCTGCACGAAGGCTTGCCACTGTATGGGACCGTTTCCATCCCGTGCGACGTTCGTCAGCCTGTAGACTCTCAAAGAGGGCGTGATCGGTCCACCGGCCACGCCGGCCGATATGAGGTCGATAAACGGTGTTACGGATAGATCCTCGACGATCGACAGTTCGATCGTGCGGCATTGGATGATGCCCGTGGCGGTGTCTTCGAATTGGATGGTGGCGATGTAAACGCCGTCGACAAGTGCCAGTACTCCGGCATTCAACGAAGCGACGATCTCTCTCTCCTGCTCGGAGCCGGGAAAGACTTCGACGAGCGAATCGGTCAGATCGAGCCAATCTGCGTCGACTTCGATGCTCACTTCGATGGGGGTGTCCAAGGCGTTGGTCAACGTATAGACCATGGGCGGCCAGACATCCGGGTCGGGGTTCGGATCGACAACCCACGGGTCGGCATCCTGCGAGATGACGATCGGCTCATCTACGACCAATGTCACCGTCTGCTCGACGGAATCGGTGAGGTCTGCGTTGTGGGGGTCTGTGAAGGTGAAGGGAATGACCCCGGCGTACTCTCCTACGGCTTTCGTTTCCGCGACCTCGTTGACGTGTACAACGAAGCCTATCGCATCCCCGGCGGCTAACGTTCCAGTGAGTTCATCGGTCGGGTCGACGGGTTCGACATTGAGCCAGGGGACGCCGGCATCGACCTCGTATTCCAGATCGAAGTCTACGGCGTTGGACATTGAGTAGGTGCGCGTCGCCGGTTGATCGAACGGTCCGCCCCAGATGCCGGAGAACGCCTGGGGATCGGGATCAACGGGTGTGATGATGATCGGTGGTTCAATGGTCAACTGGACTTCGCGTGTGTCGGCATGACCGGTCGAGACGTTTCGGAACGTGATGACGGCGGTGTGCTCCCCCGGCCCGAGTGTGTCGGCGAGTTCGTTCGTGGTGATATCGATTGTCACCGCATCCGAAGCGGCCAGGGCCCCCATCAGTTCGCCCGAGACATTCTCTGCAAGATCGATCCAATCACTGTTAACCTCGACCGCCCAGTCCATATCGGATGCGGACCGATTGGTCAGCGTGTAGGATTCACCGATCCCGGCGAAGACATCTCCATAGAGTCCGGCCGCCACTACGTTTCTTCCCGGCTGAACCTGGAATGGTTCGTGCAGGTCGAGAACGAAGTGCTGCTGATAGGAATCGCCGCTCAAGTTGTCAGTGATTGTCACTGTTGCGACGTGCCCCGTTCCGCGGATGACACGAAAGCCCGTGTCATCCGTGGTCGATTCCGGAGGAAGTGCGCCTCGTCCGGAGGTCTGGAGGTAATCGGAGTCGGCGGCATCCCGCCAGCTTCCGCCGCGTGTTGAATGCTGCGCCGGGTCACTTCCGTGGAAATCCTGAGTCCACTCCGCGACATTGCCTGTGGCGTCGTGCAGTCCGTATCCGTTGTCCGTGTTGTTTGTCAGTGTTGGATCCTCAGGCGGGTAGCATTCGGTCGGTGTTCTATACAACGCATGGGATCCGTTGAAGTGCTCGGCGGGCGTCGTTCCATTCTCTTGGGTGTCACCGCTGTCGAAGAAGTTGGCGTCGGCTCCGGTAAGCGGGGCATCACGACCAAAGCCATAGATTGACCCGAAGATCGGGTTGCCTTCCTCGTCGGCTGCACGGCGCGAAGCGGCCTTGTGCCATTCGTTGTACGCCGATGCATCGGCGACTCCGTCGTCCATTGGGAGGCGGTATCCGAGTGTGTCCTCGACCAGGAAGCGACGGGCCGTGTCTGGAAGTGGACCGCTCAGCCACGCGGTGTCGTCGACAACGATGGGGTGCCATGCGCCGAGATTCGGACTCGGTGCCTCACTGTATGCCCGCAGTGCAGCTGGAATGCCCTGGCTGATCGTCAGCCAGTTGCAGTATTTGACCGCTCCGTACCAACTGACGCCGACAACGGGATGGTTCTCGAACCCGACTTCCGTGGTATACGTGTTGTCGACGAACTGAATGCGGCCTAGGGAGGCGTCATAGAGCAATGTGGTCAGAGTGCCGGAAGGTGTGTCCGTGCCCTCGTTGGGTACCTCCTCGTCGTTGATGTAGACATTGCCGGAATCGGTATCGAAGTACATGTTGTAACTTCTCGCATCCGGCGTCTCGGTCAACGCATCGGCGCGAGCGGCGTTCAGGAACGCCGCGAACTGTGTATTGGTGACTTCGGTGCGGCCGATCCAGTAATCGTAATCCGGTCCATCTGTCTGGATTTCGTCGGCAGGCACCAGCACGACATTCCCTGACGGTGTCGGCGAAAGTCCCGGGTTTTCGGCCGTCGTCTCAATGCGAAATGGCAAGTCGACCGGTACCCCGCCCGGAGGCAGGTAGCCCGGCGGGACGCCGTCGATTTCGAGCCAGCCGACGTTGGTCGAGATCGTGAATGCGTCAACTGTCTGCGTGCCGGAATTCCTTACTTGAACGACGAAGCGCTCCCGATCCTCACGGTAGGGGCCACCGATGAAGCCCTCCGCGCGAACCGCATCCTGCGAAATAACAAGATCTACCGGCTCGATCACCTGCAAGACACGGAAGCCTACGAATGCCAGGGTGGCATCGGCAGGTGCGGATCCGCGTTCGTCGTTCCTCAGGATCGGCGAAGCGGCCAGGCTGTCAAAATGTCCACCGCGAAGCCCGCGTACGCCCGGCACATCCCCGGGATCGTGAACCCACTCCGCCACGTTCCCCGTCATGTCGTACAAACCGTATCCGTTGGTTGTGTCATTTGTCGATCCACCACTAGTCGGCAGGGTGTTGACGCCGTTGTAGAAACCAACGGGCGAGGGGCCCGGCTCATGGGGATCGCCGCTGTCGTGGAAGTTCGCGTCCGCGTTACCCAGCGTATCTCGACCGAAACCGTACACGGCGTTATTGCCGGGATCATCCAACCATGCCGCGGCTTTGAACCATTCGTTATACGGTCCCGCCTCAGTAGATTGCGCATCCATCGGCAGGCGGAATCCGCGGTATATCAGAATCTCAGGAGGATTCGCCAATGCGTACCAATCCGACGCGATGGGACCTTCGTGGTAAACACGCTGGTCAGGATTGTCCATGCCCTGAGTCAGCGTCATCCAGTTGCAGAACTTCAACGCCCCATACCAGCTCACACCCACGACAGGGAGCTGGCGATTCTCCGCCGCCGAAATGACGTAACGGTTATCCGTAAACGAGATCACACCACCCACACCGGCGTCGAAGAGGGTTGTCCCATCCCCTGTGAGGCTCACGATGCCCGTCTCGGTGTCGTGAGCAGTGAAAGTCCCGCGCCCGTCGTCCGGATGTTCCCTTGCATCGTTCAGGAACCGTACGAAGTTGGCGTTCGTGACCTCGTACTTGCCGACACGATAGAGGTAATCCGGGCCGTCGGGCTGCGCATGCTCGGCCGGCACGTTCACCATTTCGAGAGCTAAAGCCTCCGTTCCGACCTCCAGCGTCACACCGCGTGTCGTTGTGGCCCCGGTCAGCACGCTGGTGAAGAGAATTTCGCCCGTGTAGGTGCCGGTAACAAGGATGGTGGCTTCCGGGGCGATAGTCGCGATGATGTCAACCGTTCCCTCCGGATTGAGTATGACCCCGGCTGATGCGGAGAGTTCCAGCCATGTTTGGCCCGTCGAGGAATGATCGGTGAACACGGCCGTCCATTCCATCTCGATAAGACCGGTGTTGTAGAGAGTGTAGGTTTGAGCCGCCGGCGCGAACGG
The DNA here is from genome assembly GCA_030622435.1 of Planctomycetota bacterium. Lineage (GTDB taxonomy): Bacteria > Planctomycetota > Phycisphaerae > UBA1845 > UBA1845. The sequence goes on along the minus strand of JAUXGE010000104.1, from coordinate 7,047 downwards.
TCCCCCGAGACCACCGGCAAAAGAGGCATCATCCTCGGGTTCCACCACCAGCTCGGTGACATCAAGCGTCACGATCCGTTCGATGGAGAAGCCCGTGGAAGATTGCACAAACAGAACCCTTGCGGCGTACTCGCCGATGTCCTTGTGGTCGGCGGCCGGGGCAATCGTAGCCGTAATCTCTACCTCTTCACCGAGCGCGTTCATGGTGCCGTCGGATGGAGCTACCTCGAGCCAGTCGGTGTCTGTGTCCGGCGCTACCGGTTCTACAGACACGTGCCACGTGATCGCGCCGTCCGCCAGATTGCTTATGGTGAAGTCGTGGAAAGGGGGTGTAAACGGACCGCCCAAGACACCCGTTGATGTTGCGTTTTCTTCGGGAGTCACTGTGAACGGTGCACCAATCGTCAGGATGACGGATCGCACGAATTGTGACCCTGTGCATTCGTCCGTGATTGTTACCGTCGCCTCGTGCGTTCCGGCCGGGAGGTCGTCAACGACGAAACCGATCGTGACATCGACCTCCCCCGACGGAAAGACCTCGCCCTCCGTCCCATTAGGATCGCCGTTTAGTGTCAACCAATCGACGTTCGTGGGTGGGGAAGTCGTATCGATCCACGCCGCTGACCAACTGACGGCCGAGTCGGATTGACTCTTCAACGTATAGGTCGTTTCGGGCGGTGTGTCGCCGTAGACCATAGAGGTAACGAACGACCCGGTTGGCACTACCGTGATTGGTTCGGTGACGGTGAGGCGCACCGTTCGATCGACCCGCGTGCCGTCATCGAGATTGAGAACAGTCACGGTTGCCTGATTTGTCCCCACATGCATCTGGTGCGTGCATTGTGGAGTGATCTCGACCGTCACATCCACATACTGACCTGCCGCGAGCACATCATCCGGCGGTTGGGTGTAGTTGACCGTAATCCAATCCTCATCCTGGAGTACGATGAACCCGACTGGCAGATCGGTCACGTTCGTCACACGATAGGTGATCGTAGTGGGAAGCTCATCGTCATACGGGCCGCCCCATGGACCGCTGTTGACCAGGCCGCCGTCGGGGACCACGAACAAGTCGCTCACGACGCTCTGAGCGACACGAAAGCCAGTCGAGTCGCTGGCGGCATCCGCGGCGCGATCGCCTCCGATGTCCACCTGGAGTGAACTCCCGCTGCTTCGGAAGGATCCGCCGCGGTTCCGGCGATCGGCCGGGGCAACTGAGCGGTTCTGCATCCACTCCCAGACGTTTCCCGACATGTCGTAAAGCGAGTACGGATTATCGGTGTCGGTCGTCGGCGTGACTCCATCACTCAGCACGTTTACGCCGTCGAAGAAGCCGACGGGGGTCGTTCCACCCTGCTCGCACTCGTCCGAATCCTCGAATGGATCGCCGCTGCACCTATAGTTGGCGTCCGGATCGTCGATGGTGTCGCGGCCGAAGCCGTAGCTGTGATTGACAGCAAGCGCACCGTCCCAAGCTGCGGCCTTGTACCACTCGTTGAAGGGTCCGGGATCGCCGCCGTCACCCCCGTCCATCGGCAACCGGTATCCCCAGTAGGCAAGGAGAGCTTCGCGCTCCGTCTCGTTCAGGTCGCGCGTCGTCCAGGCATCGGTGGGGATCGTTACGGGATGCCATCCGGCGAGATTGTCGGACGGCGCCTCCGTATAGGCTCGTTCCGTGAGTGCCAAGCCCGCATCGATCGTCAGCCAGTTGCAGTACTTGATCGCCCCGTACCACGTGACACCTACGACGGGGTGATCCTCAAACACTTCGACGACCTCGTAGGTTTCCGAAACCGCGTTATAGGAGACGTGCGGGTTGACTGATGCGTCGAAGAGCAATGTGCCGGAGCCGTTGACTCCAATGGTGCCGAGAACCGTGCTGTGGACGTAGACGCTTCCGGTGCCGGTGTCGAAGTACAGGTACTGGCCGCGTTCGTTGTCGAGGCTGGCCTTGGCGTCGTTCAGGAAGGTGACGAACTGATCGCTACGGATCTCGAAGCGTCCGATGCGGAAATCGTGCGCTGGTCCGTTCGGTTGAACGTCCTCGGCGGGGATGAATACCAGATCGACGGGAGGCGTCTGGGCCGCCGCGGGGTGGGCGCCTACTGTCAGCGTGAGGGTGACGGCGGTCGCCACGACCGCCGAGCAGAAGACCCTCGGCCCGGGGCTCAAGTGGTCATTGAACTTGCGATTCGCCGTTGGGTGGTCCATGGTAAACATTCAGTGAACGCATGCGCGGGTGCCATGCCCAAGCCGGAATAGGGCTGAGAGGCCTCCCGTGAAGCAAGAACATGGCCGCGCTGATCGCTCGGAATGCCGTCCTCCGAGGCGCGGGCATGTGTTCGGTTAACGAGGCGTCCACCGCCGTCGCCTGCTTGGCCATGGCACCCTGGCGCGGACATCCGCGCGGGCTGAAGCCCGCGGTTCGAGTAGTCACGGAACTTGTGAAACACGGTTGGGTGGCCCATGGCTTTAGCCGTGGGGGACTCGAATCGTCGTGTCCCGCACCTTTGCACCTGTGAAGAAGTGGGACACCCGTCCGCGGGCGACCCCTCGAATCAGCCTTAACGGAATACCGGGTCAAAAGGCGCACACCCCAAACGCGCAATCCACAACCGGGTGTGCAGTGCGCACAAACTCCCCTCACTTCTCCGGTTAACTGTATCGGACACTCGGGTGAGACTAGATCAAGCGAATTCGGTGGCGTCGTCAGAACCCGTACCCCGCAAAGCCCAGGGCGAACACGCAAGCATTGAAGGTCCCGTGCACGACGATGGCCGCGACGATGTACGGGGAGGCCTTCGTGATGCCCAGGGACCGCTCCTCACGCTGCGATTTTTCCCAGATGCATGAGAGGCCGTATGCCGCGATGCCGGTACAGAGGGAATGCAGGAAAACGCAAATAAACCATCGATAGGCCATGAGCACGGCTGCGGGGTTCTTGTAGTAGAGCGCGAAGTAGATCACGTTCTGGACGATCGTAAAGATCACGGCCGTACCCAAAGCCATTAGGTAGATCTGGCCCGGGCGGTTGACCATGGAGGTCCGCCGCTCGATCAACACCGCAGGGATGGCAATTTTCAGTACTTCCGACATCACAGGTGCGAGAATCACAAAGTTGACGAAAAGGAAGTGTTCGACGGAAAACATGCCGCTGAACACCGCGAACGGCAGAGCGAGCAGCGGCACCGTCCCCGCCACCACCCACGGCGTATACCGGGAACCAGGGTCGCGCCGTCGCTCCAGCCACTGTGCATAGGTCAGTTCCCCGTCACGCGGGGGCTCGTACATCTCGACACAACCGCATTCCGGACAACGATGCCCGGTCATCAGGCCTCGCAGGTTGTAGCCGCAGCTCCGGCAGCTCCAGTCCCTTTCGATCAGAACGGAGGGACGATTCGGCAGAACCGCCGGCTCGTCGAACACGGAATGTCGCGCGCGTTCCTCAATCGGATCGTGGCTTAGCTGTTCTTCTGCGAGCCGCCGAGCCACTTCCTCCTCGCGTGGATCAGGGGTGAACTCGTTACTTCGGATGTGAGGTTCGCCGCTGAGGGAATGATCGTCAGGGTGTCCGGTCACGGTTTAGCTCGATGGTGGCTGGGTCAGACGGATGGCCGTACCGCAGGCGTACATCTCGACCATCGCCGCCGCTCGTTTGCTTCGCATGCTCCCGATGTTGCTCGTTGAGAATCGGACATTGATGACGCAGTCGGCCCCCATGCGCCTTGCCGATTCGAGGACGCGGAGCGTTACCTCGCGCCGTGCGCGGACCATCAGGGATTCGAACGTGTGCAGCTCACCGCCGATCAGTTTTCTGAGGCTTGCGGCAAACGTCTTGAAGTAATCCGAAGCAATCACGACCTCGCCGGTAACCAGGCCGCAGCATACGCCCTCGACACCGGGCGGCAGCGACCGCAGGTCCGTTACCAGCATGTCACCCAACGCCGCTTCGCGGGCTGCCAACCGTCGAAAATGCGCCCGCTCCACCAAAGTGCCGACGGAGAATCCGAGGACCAGCAGTACAACAACCGGAAGCAATTGGAATACAAAAGACATGTCACACTGCCTCCGGTTCGACGACAACGGCCGTTCCGTATGCGTAGAGTTCGGCCGCTCCCTGCGTGATGGCGCTGGTGGTGAACCGGACGTTTACGACGGCATTGGCGCCGAGTTGCTCTGCCTGAGCGAGCATTCGCTCGAGTGCTTGGCGCCGTGCTTCGATGAGCAGCTCTGTATAACCGGTCAGCTCGCCGCCGACGAGGTTCTTGAGTCCGGCCGCCATGTCACGACCGAGGTGCTTGGCGCGAATGGTATTCCCCTGGACAAGCCCTTTGACCTCCCGGACCGTGTAGCCCTGGATGGTCTCCGTATTGACTACGATCATGCGTTGCCTCCGGTTGGATGGATCGCTGAGCGCTACCTGATGTACACGCCCCGCGGTGCCGTGTCACTTTCACGCGCTGCACACCGTGGGCGGTTACGTCGTCTGCACGGGGGCAACTCTCGACCTGAATCCGGATAATGTCAAGCCGTACGAAGCCCGGGATGTTGCCGCTCGGAGTGCTCGGATGGCACACATATGGGTGAGGGAGGGCAGACGACTCGGCGTCTCACTCCGCGCAGGCGTATTCAGCCCTGCTTTGGTGTGGTATGGGTGAAGATGGGGCTATTCTTCGCCCTGCGTGCCGGAATCGCTCGTTTTCGGTGTTGGACTCGCGCCAAGCTCGGGACCGTGGTCCTTCTTGGATCCGTCCCAGTCGCGTTTGGGCGGTTTCACGACAAGCCCCATTTTGATGGCTTTGGCCGATACTCTGATGCGGCAGACTGTGCCATTGACAAGGGCACGAACGCGCTGAATGTTCGGCTTGAACTTCCGTTTGGTAATCCCGGTTGTCTTGCGGCCGACACCGCCGAGATACTTGGCCTTACCGCGCCGGGCGAGAGATCGTCCTGCACGAGTTTTCTTACCAGTGAAATAGCACACACGCGACATACAACACCTCGTGGTCTTGACCGCACTCGACCGCTATCGACCGCTTCAGCCGAATCTAGCGAGTCGAGCCAGTATACAGAGGATTCGGACGTTGGCAACTGACCTATCGCGCCAATCGTCGATTAACATGGCAGCGGGCATTTCGTTGGGATGCAATGGGACGGGCGTGCGGGGGTTGGCCTTCATGGAGTCATGAATGCCTGGGACACGCCGGTTCAAACCGATCCGCTAGAACCGCTGATCCCCCGGGGCACGCAGCTCGATCCCGAAACCTTCGCCTAACTGAGCGACAGATATGCGTCGTAGATTGCTAAATTCCTGCGTAGCTGGATTAGGTGGCCGTGCCAGGCAGAGGATCTGAGGCTCTAATTCGGACGCAAATACGGTGAATCTGCTCCCTCAGAGTCACGGGTTGGGTTAGTGGCGCCAAATCGCGGACAGCGATCTAGAAGCGGATCGGTTCGTCATACCGGCCGTAGATGCCGACTAGGCAGCGGGTGAGTTCTCCGACGGTCGCGTAGGATTTGACAGCCTCGATCAGTCCGGGCATGACGTTGCGGTCCGCCCTGGCGTCTGCGCCGACTCGTTCAATCGCCACATTCACCCGGGCGTTGTCTCGCTCGGACCGAATGCGGTTTAGCCTTTGGGTCTGCTTCGCGCAGGCTTCATCACTGAAGCGATGAAACTCGACATGAGGTTCCTCCTCGTCCATGCGGAAGCAGTTGACGCCAACCTTGCGCGTCTCGCCTCGCTCGAGCCTCTTGAGGTTCTCGAAGGCCTGGCGTGAGACGGCTGCCTGAATGTGGCCTTCGGCGATCGCCTTGACGATGCCGCCCTGATCATCGACCTCTGACATGGAAGACCGGATCTTGTCTTCGAGCTGATTGGTGAGCGTTTCTATGTAGTACGAGCCGGCCAGGGGATCGACCGTGTCGCAGAGCCCCATTTCCTCGATGAGTATCTGCATGGTTCGAAGCGAGAGCCGCGCGGCCTTTTCGGATGGAATGGTGTAGGCCTCATCGTAAGAGCACAGGGCCATGGTCTGGGTGCCGGAAAGCGCGCTGATCAGCGCATAGTAGGCGCCGCGCACGATGTTGTTCTCCGGCTGTTCGATGGTGAGTCCGCCGCCGCCGCCTCCGGCGATCATGCGGAGCCACATCGATTTGGGGTTTTTCGTTCCGTACTGCTCCTGCAGTATCTTCGCCCAGAGTCTGCGACCGGCCCGAAACTCCGCCACCTGCTCGAAGAGGTTTCCATGAATATCGAAGTTGAAGGACAGGCGCGAGGCGAACTCGTCGATGCCCAATCCACGGGCCAGCACGTGGTCGATGTATGCCTTGGCAATGCAGAAGGCATAGGCCATCTCCTGCACCGGGTTGGCGCCGGATTCACGTATGTGATAGCCGCACACGCTGACCGGACTGTAGAGTGGTGCCTGCTCCGCGCAGTAGAGAATGGTATCACCGACCAGTTTGATCGAGGGTTCGACGGGGAAGATCCACGTGCCGCGACCGACGAATTCCTTGAGGATGTCGTTCTGAGCCGTCCCTCGTAGCTGCCGGACATCGTAGCCGCGTTTTTCGGCCATGGCGAAGTACATGGCGATGAGGACGGCGGCGGCACCGTTGATCGTGAGAGAGACCGTGATCTTGTCGAGGTCGATGCCGTCAAAGGCGATCTCGAAGTCCTTTAACGTGTCGACGGCCATGCCGACTCGTCCGACTTCCCCCTCGGCGGCGGGGTCGTCGGAATCCAAACCCACCTGGGTGGGCAGGTCAAAAGCGACGTTGAGTCCCGTCTGCCCTTGGGCGATCAGGTACTGGAAGCGCTCGTTGGTCTCCTCGGGCTGCCCGAAACCGGCGTACTGGCGCATGGTCCACGGGCGCTTGCGGTACATGAGTTTGTGGATGCCGCGGGTAAACGGGAACTCGCCCGGGTTGCCGATTGCGTCGTAGCCGCCCGTCGTTTGCACATCGTCGTCGGTGTAGACTTCTTTGATCTCGATCCCGGATTCATTGAAAACGGGTTTGGGTTCCTGCTTCGGCTCGGGGGTC
>JAUXGE010000335.1 GCA_030622435.1 Planctomycetota bacterium | reverse complement strand
TGCCCGTCAGGTCGTACCCACATGCGACGCACAGTCCCTTTCGTCGCCGGTGCCGGCGGCGAAGCGGGCCACGGATGAAGGCGAAGGTCGGGTAAGCGGCAAGGGCCGATACCACGAACCACACGGGCACAGTGACTTGCCGACAGAGAGCATCTGTTGACCCCACGAACGCACACTCCTCGGGCGTCGCATCCTTGCCGAACCAGAGCCAGACCTCGTCCGTAACGGTGTTGCCGATAGTAACGTGCCCCCAGCCGTAATATGGTGTGTACTTCGAAACCCCGAAGTCCCCCCACTTCCACCTCTTCTCCGCAACGCCTTGAGATCGAGGTGCGCGGGTCACGTGAGCGATTGAGGCGGTTCCGTTGTGTATGGTCAAGCGCACCTCTCGCCTCATACCAAGCCTGGTGCGAACTGAGACTCCGGAACCCGGGCTGCACGAAACCATCAGGGGGCTTGGGCGCTGCGCGCGAATGGTTGGTATCCGGGCATCGGGCACGAGCCACAGCGAGGTTGTCGTCAGTGCCGCCAGGGTCAGTGAGGTGATGACGATCTTTCTGAGCGCCCCGGCAAGGCCCATTCCACGAGCGTCGTATGCGTCCAACACACCGTCCTCTTGGCATTCCACACACTCGACACAAGACACCTCCCGTGGAAGACGGCGACGTTTCAGGCGACGCAATACCGCGACTGCAGGGGCAAACAGGAGGAGCGTGAGTGAAGCCCAGAGGGGGGCGCGGATAAAGCTGACGGATAACCACGGAGGAGCACGCTCGTCCGAGTGGTACCAGCCAATGTCAAACATCGCGGAACGTCCAACGTCGACGGAGAGAAGATCTTGTCGCCACACGTTGGTGCCCGGCGGCCCAACAAGTTCATCGTCGTCCTCTTCGTAGCCCCACCGTAGATCCTCCACCTCAAGCACAAAGGGCTGATATTCGACCTCTACGGCCATCGTCTCTGATCGGCATGCGCGCGGGGACACGGAAATCTCGTGCCGACCCGAGTGGAACCACTGGATCGTCGCACTGCCGTCGACCGCGGCCACAGCCACCCAATCATGGTTCGTCACCAGAATGACGTTCCCCACGCACGCAACATGGCTAACGCCCCATACCACGCCAATTGCAGCTCCTGCAAGCATCAGCATCACGAGGACGATCTTGCGGATCATGGACTGGTTCCGTTGTCCGGGTGCCGAGAGACGCTACCTCCACTCGATTATACCCGGGCTAGGGCGCGCCGGTCGCGTCTCGACCGTCAGGGCTGCTCGTGTCCAAGGTCTCCTTTGCTTCCGCTCAAGCTCGAGAGCTTGCCATCCGTCGCACACTGGTGGACAAGCCACCAGGGGCACCCGGTGACGAAGAACATGAGCCGGCACCAGGGCAAACGCCTCCTCCCGCCGCTAAGCCACAAGTCCGGTCTCTCGCAAGTCGGTAATCTCGTTCGATGAAAAGCCCGCTTCGGCGAGGATCTTGTCCGTGTCCCGGGCGTAGGTCGGCGCATACGGTAGGCACCGGTCCACGCTTTCGAGATACGCTCGCTCGACCGATGGCGGCGGCAGTCGAACGGGCTGTCCCGACGGGGTCCGTGTCTCGAGTAACCGGTCACGTATGGGGGGAAAATCCAAGAGCTGCGGGATCGTGTGAATCGGGGCGGCCACCAGCCCCTTGGCGCCAAACAACCCGACTAGTTCCTGCGTCGATTGCTTACGCGTTACAGACGCGATGTCGCTGTGGATCGACTCCCGCTCCTGCCGACGGCCCTCGTTGGTATCACGTATGCTCGAGGCAACGGAGGCGAACGCATCGAGGGACGTCAATCGCACCCACTGCACGTCGTTCCCGATAGCCAGGTAGATGTACCCGTCCGACGTTGGGTAGACATTAACGGGCACGAACTCACGATGCTCGTTGCCACTACGCCGCACCTCGTCCGGCTCATACCCGAGATCCAGCAGCGGAATCGTCGTCACCAGCCAGGACGCGGCCGCCTGTGCCATGGATACGTCGATCCGGCTGCCCTTGCCGGAGTGGGCTTTCTCGGCCAGAGCGAGGCAGACGTTCGCAAAGACCTCGTCCCCGGCCTTGAGATCCACGAACGGCACACCGCACAACATCGGCGGCCCCTCGGGATCGCCGGTGATATCCATATAGCCGGTCATGGCCTGGACGGCCGGGTCGTAGCCGGGTGCGTTCGGGTAATCAGGCCCCATGGCGGAAAGTCCCGCCCAAATCAGTCCCGGGCTGACGGCGCTGAGTGTCTCATAGTCGATGCCCAGTTCCTCGTAGCGTTTTGGCAAGGTGTTGCAGGCGAAGATGTCTGCCGGCAGTTCCATGATCAGGCGTTTGAGAACCTCTCGCCCCCCCTTCTCCTTGAGGTTCAGGCTGATCGTCTCCTTGCCGACGTTGGGGCCGATGAAATAGCTGTGCAGGTCGTCCCGCTCCCCTTTCTTTCCAACGTAGCGGTTCGGATCGCCGGGGAGCCGCTTCCCCGACGGTGTCGCCTCGATGCGGATTACGCGCCACCCAAGCTGGACGAATCGCTGCGTCGCATGCGGTAGGGATAGAGCCTGCTCCAGCGAGAGCACCGTGAGCTTATCCATGAGTTATGCCTTCTGCGCCCGCGCCTCGTGCAGTTTCGAGAGGACTCGCTCGGGCGTGAACGGGAGCGTGGTAATGCGCACACCGGTTGCGTTGTAGATCGCGTTGGCCACGGCGGCCGCGACCGGAATGAGCGGTGATTCGCCGATCCCCTTGGCGCCGTGCGGACCGGCCGGGTCGTTCGTCTCGACAAACGCGATGTCAAGGTCGGGCAAGTCCGTCGTCGTGCAAATTTTGTAGTCGGTGAACGTCGGGTTCAGAACATAGCCATCCTTGACCTTCACTTCCTCGGACAGGCAGTATCCCAAGCCCTGGGCGATCCCCCCCTCCACTTGGCCCTCGATGCCGAGCTGGTTGATCACGCGACCGACGTCATGGGCGGCACAGATCCGGAGCACCTTGACCACGCCGGTGTCCAGATCCACTTCGACCTCGGCCACGTGCGTGCCGAAGGCGTAGCAAGCGGAAATGTCACCCATGTGCTTCTCGTCGGGAGCAGTGCTCGGGGGCTCGTAGAAGTCCGTTGTCATGACCAGTTCGTTCTTCGCGCCGAAGTGCAACCCGCGAATGATCTTGCCGATGGACTCGAGCGGCTCACCGCTCGACCGATCCACCACCTTGCCGCGCAGGAGGTCGAGTTCCGCGGGGGCTCGTTTCAGGCGCGCTGCCGCCGCCTCGAGGAGCTTTCGTCTGGCCTCCCGGGCCGCCCGCAGCGCCGAGTTGCCGGCGATGAACGTGGTCCGACTGGCGTGGACGCCGACGTCCCATGGTGTCAGCTCTGTGTCATTGTTGATGACACGGATGTTCTTCAGGGGCAGCCCCAGTTCCTCGGAGACGATCTGCCCGATCATCGTCTCGGAGCCCTGACCGATCTCCGACGAGCCGGTTAGTATCGTGATCCCACCGAAGTCGTCGAGCTTGAGAATCGTACCGCATCCGTCAGAGCGATAGATTTTGGCTCCGCCGCCAACGTGGAAGAGCGACGCCATTCCGATCCCGCGCACGACTTTTTGACTTTTCGACTTTTCAACTTTTTGACGTTTCTTGTTCCATCCGGCGTTGCGGGTGGCCGTCTCCAGGCATTCCTTCAGACCGCAGGTTCTGAGGAACATCTTCTGCCCCGTGGTCTCCCCCTGCTCCTGCGCGTTCTTCAGCCGGATCTCCAGCGGGTCTATGCTCAGTTCGCCGGCCAGCTGATCCACCTGTGATTCCAAAGCGAAGGTGGCCTGCGGGTTGCCGTAGCCGCGGAAGGCGCAAGCGTAGATGTTGTTCGTGTACACGACGTCCACGTGTTGCCGCACATGTGGGACGCGATACAGCGAGGAGAACGTGCGCATCATGATCCACGGGGTCGTGGCGCCCCACGAGGTGCGCCCCCCGTTGTCCAGGGTCATCAGCACATCCCGGAACGTGAACGTCCCGTCCTTCCGCGCTCCGGTCCGGAGGTGAATCGTGACCGGCTGGCGCGTTGGCGTGGCCAGGAACTCCTCCTCGCGTGAGAACACCAGCCGCACAGGCCTTCTTGCCTTCCTGGCAAGGAACACGCAGATCGGCTCGAACGGGTGGATGTCCAGCTTGCTGCCGAAACCGCCGCCGATCGTGGGCTGGATGACTCGGAGCATCTCCGGAGGGACACCCACGATTCGCGACAGGTCGTTCTTGTACAGGAACGGCACTTGCGTCAGAGAATGCAGAGTCAATCGACCGTCGGCGTCGAAGTCCGCGATGATCCCCGACGTACCCAGGCAGCAATGGGCGACGCGCTGAGAGTGGTAGGTGTCCTCGACGATCACATCCGAGTCGGCAATGCCCTGCTCGATGTCGCCGTGGGCGTAGTCATAGCGGAACGGGACGTTGTCCGGCGCCTTCTCGTGGATAACCGGTGCCCCCGAGGCCAGAGCCCCTTCGATCGAGCTGACGACCGGCAGGTCTTCGTACGTCACGCGAATGCGTTTGACCGCTTCGGCGGCCAGCTCCGGCGTGTCGGCCGCCACAGCCGCCACTTCATCGCGAACGCACGTGACGCGGTCCTTCTTGAGGGCCGTATTGTCCTGGCCGAAGCCGAACGGAACCAGTTCGATGTCGGCGGCCGTGATGACAACCCGGACGCCCGGCATGGCTTCGGCGGCGGATGTGTCGATGTCCACGATTCGTGCGTGCGGTCGCCCGGCGAAGAGGATCTTGCCGTGCAGCATGCGCGGGAGCCTGATGTCCTCTATGTACCGCGCGAGGCCGGTGACCTTTTCGGGAGCGTCCAGCTTGGGGATCCGCTTCCCGATGAGCGTGTCGGCGTCCGACTTGCACTGCGGCGTTACCTCGGTGGCCGTCTCAGGCATCGCCGGTACCTCCTTGCGACAACGACAGCACGGCGTCGATAATCTTGCGATACCCCGTGCACCGGCACAGGTTCCCCTCGAGCCCCCGCCGGACTTCGCCTTCCGTCGGAGACGGGTTCGACTCGATAAGCGCGTGTGTGGCCATGATCAT
>JAUXGE010000043.1 GCA_030622435.1 Planctomycetota bacterium | reverse complement strand
GATATGACGTCGTGGTGGTCGGTGGAGGCCACGCCGGTATAGAGGCTGCGTGGTTGGCCTCCAGGCTGGGCGCCGACACCGCGCTGATCACGATGCAGCGGAACGCCATCGGGCGCATGTCCTGCAACCCGGCTATCGGTGGACTCGGTAAAGGGCAGATCGTCCGTGAAATCGATGCGTTGGGCGGCTTGATGGGTCTTGCGATCGACCGGGCGGGGATCCAGTTCCGCACGCTCAATCGCAGCAAGGGACCGGCTGTGTGGGCGCCCCGCGCACAGGCAGATCGCGACGGGTACCCGAAGACCGTCCAGTCGATGCTCGGCACCGCCCGGTCACTCGACATTATCGAGGGATCGGTCGAGGCTCTATCAGTTCGAGGAGAGAACTCGAACGGATTCGCGGCGCGAATCCACTCAGTCGAACTCCTGGACGGTCGCGTGCTCGGGGCTGATGCAGTGATTCTGACGACGGGGACGTTTCTCCGCGGGCTTATGCACTGCGGGTCCGAGCAGACGGTCGGAGGCCGATTCGGCGAGCCGGCCACGATGGGCCTCAGTGAGTCGCTGCAGTCACTCGGCTTCGAACTCGGTCGGCTCAAGACCGGAACACCGCCTCGCGTGCACCGCGACACGATCGACTACGACGAATGTGATGTGCAACCGGGCGACAGCATCCCGACACCGTTCTCGGCGATGACCGACGGCATCCTACAGCCGCAGATCGATTGCTGGATCACCTGGACCAACGCGCGTGCCCATGAACACATTCACCGGAACCTCGATCGCGCGCCTCTGTACACGGGACAGATCGAATCAACGGGTCCGCGCTACTGTCCGAGCATCGAAGACAAGGTCGTGCGCTTTGCCGACAAGCCCCGGCATCAGATCTTCCTCGAGCCCGAGGGGTATGACGACGAGCGCGTGTACTGCAACGGGATCAGCACATCCTTACCGAAGGACGTCCAGGAAGCGATGGTGCATGAAGTGCCGGGGCTCAGGCATGCGCGGATCCTCCAGCACGGCTACGCCATCGAGTACGACTTCGTTCCGACCCACCAGATCAAGACGTCATTGGAGAGCAAACGCGTGCGCGGGCTGTTCCTGGCTGGTCAGATCAACGGCACGAGCGGCTACGAGGAAGCGGCCGGTCAGGGGCTCGTCGCGGGCATCAATGCGGTACGGGGTCTCAGCAGTGATGAACCCTTCGTATTGGCCAGGGACGAAGCCTACATCGGTGTGATGATCGACGACCTGATCACGAAACCCCCGGTCGAGCCGTATCGGATGTTTACCTCCCGTGCGGAGTACCGGCTGCGGCTCCGGGCTGACAACGCCGACCAACGTCTGACGCCGCTAGGGCGAGCACTCGGTACGGTCGACGATGCTCGCTGGGCGCGCTATCGGGAGACAAGCGATGCGATGGCAGCCGTCGAGGCATTGTGCGACGCCGGTCGGGTCGATGGGTTGCCGCTACGCACATGGATGCGCCGCCCCGTCGCGGATGTTCCCACCTTTGCGGACGCCCTGGCTCGGTTGACTAACCGGACGTTCTGTGCCAACGCCCTGTGGCAGGTGCTCATAGAGGCCAAGTACAGCGGCTACGTCGACCGTCAGCAACGCCAGATCGAGCGGTTTCGCCGGCTCGAATCACTGAGGATTCCCGAATGCGTCGACTATGGGGCCATGCCGGAGTTACGCCTGGAAGCACGGGAGCGGCTGGCTTGTGTCGGCCCGCGCACCCTGGGCCAAGCGTCGCGTATCAGCGGCATCAACCCGGCCGATATCACGATTCTGTGGGTCTACCTATCGGGCCGACGATCACTTCCCAAAGCCGGTTAGAATCCGGGTACGGCACGCCTTCAACGTCCAGAAACCAGGCCCCGGACCGGTCCGATCACGCCGCCCCGGCGGTTGGATTCGGAGTTCTTCTACATTCGAAGTTTTTTCGTTGACGATGAAATGTAAGGTATGTATCGTATAGGCGATATGGAGAATATGGACAAGGTGCGCAACTTCTGATTTGGAAGGATCGATAGGTCAGAGGGCTGGAAATGACAAACAACCGTACGAAGCAAGTGTTCACAACGGGTGAGGTGGCCCGCATCTGCAAGGTAAGCCAGCAGACGGTCATCCGCTGTTTCGACAAAGGGCAGTTGAAGGGATTCCGCGTGCCCGGGTCGCGTTTCCGGCGAATACCGCGAGACAGACTCGTCGCGTTCATGCGGGAGAACGGCATTCCGCTGGACCAGTTGGAGAGTGGGAAGCGGCGTGTGCTGGTGGTTGATGATGATGAGCAGATCATCGACATGTTCACGGACCTGCTCGGGAAGGATGGGCGTTTCGAGGTTCGCACGGCCGTTACGGGGTATGAGGCCGGGATCGTCACCGAGCAGTTCCGCCCCGACATCGTGTTATTGGACTTCAAGCTTCCCGACATCAATGGGAACGCGGTGTGTCGGACGATCCGTGCCAACCCAGTGTACGAACACATGAAGATCATCATGATGAGTGGTGTGGCCGATCCGGACGAGATCGAAGAGTTGCTCCAGGTCGGAGCCGACGAATTCGTCCGTAAGCCGTTTGACATCAAATCGGTCATTGAGCGGATGACCGAGCTGCTCAAGGTTGCCTAGGCGCGATTTCACCGTCTGTCCCTTATCGGAAGGCTAGTTCGAGATGACGACGGTCGTCGATTCCCAGCCCGTGCATCAGGGACGCTCGCGCGAACGCGTCGAGCTGATCCTCAGCCAACTGGACCGGTTGCCCACGCTCCCGGTGGTGGCCGCCCGATTGCTGTCCGTGACAACCTCGGATGAAACCTCGGTGCGGGACGCGGTCGAGATCATCGAGTCGGACGCGTCACTGACGGCGGGCATCCTCCGTCTGGTTCGGCGGGCCGATCTGGGAGTGCGCAGTCGCGGTATAACGGTCTCGCGTGCCGTCGCGTTGCTCGGGTTCAACGCGGTGCGCAACGCTGTTCTCTCGGTACAACTGTACGAGGTGTTCTCCAGACCGTGTGAAGACGCACGCACAACCGCAGCACGTGAGGGGTTGTGGCGGCACGGCATCGGTGTTGCCTGCACCGCGGAGATGATAGGGGAGTCGCTCGGCGGGCCGGGCCTCGGCAGTGAGGCGTTCGTGTGCGGTCTGCTGCACGACATAGGCAAGATCGCGCTGGACGCATGTTTGCCCAAGAGCTTCACGCGAGTGGTCGAGGATGTCGAGCGCCGGCACGTTTGTGTTTGCGATGCGGAGCGCGAGATCTTCGGTCTGGATCACACGGTGGCGGGGCGGCATCTGGCTGCGCGGTGGCGACTTCCACAGGCCGTCGTCGAGTGCGCGTGGCTTCATCATCAAAGCGCCGGGGCTCTTCCTTCGTCGGTTGTTCATGGTCGACTCGTTGCGATCGTTCATCTGGCTGATGATCTGGTTCGAGCGGCCGGCGTGGGATTCTCAGGCTACGGTCACGTGGGGGATGCGGAGGAAGCGGCCAAGGCGCTCGGCGTCGATCCCGACAACCTCACGACCCTCCTCGAGCGGCTTCCGGAGAGGATGGAGTCGTTCCAGGAGCTGATCGGTCTCGGTGGCGACGGCAACCGCCGGGAGTATACGACTTCGTTAGCGGCGGCGAACCGACAGCTGGGTCGGATCAATGCGAAGCTGTCGGCGGAGAATCGGCGCCTGGAGGTACGGTCCGCTTGCTTCGGCGCGCTGGAACAGTTTTCAGAGCGGCTCAGTGATCAGGATCGCATCGGTGACGTCTGCGTGGCAGCCGCCGATGCGCTGCACGGGATGCTCGATGCACACCGTACAGTGGCGTTCTTTGCGGA
Source organism: Planctomycetota bacterium (assembly GCA_030622435.1). Taxonomy (GTDB): domain Bacteria; phylum Planctomycetota; class Phycisphaerae; order UBA1845; family UBA1845. Next base: position 13,844 of record JAUXGE010000043.1, on the reverse strand, counting down.
CGGAGGAAGCCGCTGCGTTTACGCCGGCGTCAGTGCGGCCGATGACGAGGATGGCACGGTTCTCGTGGTCGATCAGTCCGAGTCCCACGGAGCGACGGTTCGGGATTGGCTCAGTTTGGTACCGGACGTACCACGCCTGGTCTCGGCGCCTCCGGATAGTGAGCATTTCTGGCAGCAGTGCACCGGGGTCTGTGCAGACGAGCCGTTGTGGATGCTGCCGGTTATCGGTCTGAACGGTGCTGCGGGCGGTGTCCTGGTCTGTGCGTCCGAGCAGGCCGTCTTTCGTTTCCAAGCTACACCGGCGGAGTGTGAGGCGCTGGCCCGGGCGATCGGCTTTGCCTGGGTATCCGCCCGAGCGCACCTGGATGCGGATCGGACGAACGAGGAATTGCTGGATCTGAACCGCCGGCTGGGTGCCGCGCAGAAGGAACTGGTGCGGACGCGATCGATCTCGATGATTGCGAAGATGGCCGCCGGTGCGGCACATGAGCTGAACAACCCCCTGGCTGTCATCTCGGGTCGCGCCCAGTTGGAGTTGGGCAAATGCTCCGATCCGGATTCCGCGCGGACGCTCCAACTCATAATCGATCAAACTCAGCGGGCGACCCAGATAGTGACGGACCTGATGAATTTCGCCAAGCCCGAGCCTCCCAAGCCCGCGCTCGTGCCGATCGCCGATCTGCTCGAATCGCTCTGTCAGCACTGGCGTGCGACATCTTCCCTCGGCGAGGAGCGGTTGAGCCTCACCGTAGCCGACCATGATGTTTCAGTGTATGCCGATCCCGCGCAACTCCGGGAGGTCCTCGGCGCTGTCGTGACCAACGCGCTGGAGGCTACCGAACCCGAAACCGTTCGCTTGCATATCAACTCGCCGTCCCGCGCTTCCGATGAAACAATTCGGATTGTTGTCGAAGACAACGGCACGGGAATGACGCCTTCCGTTCTCGAACACGCGCTCGACCCGTTCTTCTCGAGCCGCCCTGCGGGGCGGGGTCGAGGGCTCGGTCTTTCACGGGCGTATCGCCTTGTGGAGATCAACGGTGGGCGGCTGTCACTGACCTCGACGCCGGCCGTCGGAACGACGGTAACGATCGAGCTGCCCGCCGGGGCACCGACGTCCTAAACGCGTCGTCGATCCTACTCGACACCATTCCACGAGCGTAGTCACCGACTCGAGTGTTGCTATGCAGCACTGCTCGACGTTCGATCCATTGAAGTGCTGATCCTTCTGAGAATCGATGACTGATCAATCACAGAAAGTACTGCTGGTCGAGCCGGACGCGGTCCTCCTGGAAATGTTCGTCGAGACGCTTTCCCGTCGGTTCAACCCCCACATCACTTGCGTGGTCGATGGTGCATCCTGCCTGGACGTCGAGATGGTCGATCCGCATGATCTGGTAATAGCCGAATTCGATTTGGCCGACTCCGACGGGTTGACACTCTCGGAAAGGCTGACCGCGCTGAGCGACCGCCCGATCATACTGCTTGCCGACAATGCGACACGCGACGATGCGGCCGAGGCAATGCGCATGGGTGTTCGTGATCTGCTCTTCAAACCCTTCCCGATGGAACAGTTACTCGATACGGCCGAGCGGCTCCTGCGCGAACGGGCTCTGCAGCGCCGCCGGTCGGCCAAGTATTGCAGGATGCGGCAGCTGGTTCGCCGGGTTGTCTCCGAGCGGCGGGATCTGAATCGCCGGGTCGAGTTGGTATGCCGCGATCTCGTCGGAGCGCAGAGACGCCTCGTCCACCGCGTACTGGCAATCGAACAGCGCGCGACCCACCAATCGAACTGACAGCAAGATCGGTGCGCCAGTGGCGCACCCTACAAGAATATGCCCGTGCTTCACCCGTCCATAGCTGAAGCGATGGGCCACCCGTCATCACATAAGATCGGTGCGCCAGGGGCGCACCCTACTTGGCGTCTTTAACCTCGAACTCCGCGTCGATGACATCTTCACCTGGGGGTGGCGCCGAAGCGTCTTCGCCTGGTGAGGTCGGAGCTTCGCCGGGCGGCGGTTGTGCAGCACCAGCGGCGGCGGCCTGTTGTTTTGCGACCTCTTCGTAAACGATCTTCCCAATCGTCTGCGCTTCGGTCATCAGCGACTCCTGCGCCTTCTTGATCGCATCGCCATCATCCTCTTTGATGACTTCGCGGATGTGGTTGATCGCCTGCTCGACCTTGCCGCGTTCTTCTGCCGGGATCTTGTCGCCGTGTTCCTTGAGCTGCTGCTCGATCTGATACGCGGCGTTCTCCGCCTCGTTGCGAACCTTCACGAGTTCAGCCTTTTCGAGATCGTCCGCGGCGTGCTGCTCCGCTTCCTTCTTCATCCGGTCGATCTCGTCCTTCGACAGCCCGCCGCTGCCCTCGATGCGGATCGACTGCTCCTTACTGGTGGCCTTGTCCTTGGCTGATACGCTGAGAATGCCGTTTCGGTCGATGTCGAATGTCACATCGATCTGTGGGAGTCCGCGCGGTGCCGTAGCGATTCCGGTAAGGTTGAACCGGCCCAGGGTACGGTTGTCCGCCGCCATGGGACGGTTGCCCTGCAGCACGTTAATCGTGACCTCGGTCTGATTGTCCGAGGCCGTGGAGAAGGTTTCGGTCTTCGACGTCGGGATCGTCGTGTTCGCTTCGATCAGAGGCGTTGCCACGCTACCCAGCGTCTCGACACCGAGTGTCAGCGGTGTTACGTCGAGAAGGACGATATCGTCCTTGTCCCCGGCGAGGACGGCACCTTGGATGGCCGCCCCGACCGCGACGACCTCGTCCGGGTTGATGCCTTTGTTCGGATCCTTCCCGAAGATTTCCTTGCACAGCGCCTGGACGGCCGGCATTCGCGTGGATCCACCGACCAGCACGACCTCGTCGATATCCTTCGGGGTCATCTTAGCGCCTTCGAGCACGTCCATGACGGGCTTGCGGCATCGCTCGGTCAGGCTCTTGGTCAGTTGTTCAAAGTGGCTGCGCGTGACCGTAACCTGGAGGTGCTTCGGACCGCTCTCGGTCGCGGTGATGTAGGGCAGATTGACTGCCGTCTCCATCATCGTCGAGAGTTCGCATTTGGCCTTCTCCGCCGCTTCCTTGAGACGCTGGAATGCCATCGGATCCTTCCGCAGGTCGATTCCCTCCTGCTTGCGGAATGTCTCTGCCAGGTGGCCGATCAGCTCCTCGTCGTAGTCGTCCCCACCCAGGTGGCCATCGCCACTGCTGCTTTTCACCTCGAACGTGCCGATTTCGGGATCGATCTCGAGAATCGAGACATCGAACGTGCCACCGCCGAGATCGAAGACTGCGAGGGTCTGCTCCTTCTTCTTGTCCAGCCCGTATGCAAGCGCCGCTGCGGTCGGCTCGTTGATGATCCGCTCCACCGTCAATCCGGCAATTTCCCCGGCGTCCTTGGTTGCTTTGCGCTGCGAGTCGTTGAAGTAGGCCGGTACCGTGATCACCGCCCGATCGACCTTCTCGCCGAGATACTCCTCCGCCGTCTTCTTCAGGTCCTGCAAGACCATGGCGCTGATCTCTGGTGGTGTGTAGGTCTTGCCGCGAACCTCTACCTTGACCAGTTCCTCGGGCCCGCCAACGACCTTGTATGGAACGACCTTCTCCTCGCTGCTCACCTCGCTGTGCCGCCGTCCCATGAATCGCTTGATGGAGTGGACGGTGTTTTCCGGATTGGTCACCTGCTGATGGCGCGCGGTTTGCCCAACCAGCCTTTCCCCCTTGTCAGTGATAGCCACGACTGAAGGGGTGAGGCGTGCTCCTTGGGCGTTGGTCAGGACCTTGGCCGTATCGCCCTCCATGACCGCTACAACCGAGTTAGTCGTTCCCAGATCGATTCCGATGATCTTCGACATCGAAGTCTCCTTTGTGTTCGATCCCGCGCGCTGCGACGGCGCGGGTTCTCTCTAATTCCGAAGGTACATATCTCGTGCCAGTCGATGTCGCGATCATAACTCTCTAAATCATTGATAATACGTAGTTTACGATAACCTCCTCGCAGGCATCTTATGCCAACTGCCAAGCTGACAGTGTCCGGACCTGCGGAATTGGCACTCTGTCGCATCCGGAGCCTGAGACAGCGTGGAAAAATTTACTTGGGGTGCCGCTGATGTCCGATACACTTGCGGACTATGGATATCGAACCACTTGGGACAGCTGAAGCCCACACGACCCCGACCGTACGCCAGCAATCCGTATTTATCGAGAACCGCGTCGGACAGCTCATGCGTCTCACGAAGCTCTTCGACACTACCGACGTGCGTATAGCCGCCGTGTCCGTCGTGTATTCGGTCGACTGCGCCATCTGCCGGATGATTCTCGATGATCCCGACCGGGCCTACGACGTGCTCACTGGCGCCCGATTTCAGGTCAGCGAGACTGAGCTGATTGTTGTCAGTCTGCCACACGGCAAGCGCGCTCTACTGCACACTTGGGCGGCGTTGCTCGCCGCCGAGATAAGCATTTATTACACATATCCTCTTTTGATCCAACCGGGAGGCAACGCGGCTATTGCCATCCTCCCGGATGACATCGAGCAGTCGGTGACCACCCTCAGGGAACGGGGATTCGACGTTCTGGATCAGGCGGACCTTCTCAATCAGTAGTCCCGATCGACGAACGGATTCCCCCACGTGATGCCACTTGACCACAGTGTCCCCGGGGCGTTGTTTGCCGATAGGCTATGGCGGTCCTACACTGTTCCCGATGACCGAAGATACCGTTCGAAAGCTGCTGGAATCCGTGCAAAAAGGCGAGCAGTCGGTTGACGAGGCCTTCTCCAGGCTCCGCGCCCTGCCGTTTGAAGACATCGGGTTTGCCAAGATCGATCACCACCGTTCGATCCGTTGCGGGTTCCCCGAGGTGATCTACAGCGAAGGCAAAACGCCGGAACAGGTTTCGGCGATTTTTGGCCGCTGCGCCGAATCCGGTGCGAACATCCTCGCCACACGGGCTTCTCGCGTTGCATTTGATGCAGTGTCCGCGGTTCATCCGAATGCCCGGTATGACGAGATGGCCAGGACGATCACGCTTCGCCAGGAGAAGAAGCAGCCCTGCGATGGTACGATCGCGATCGTGGCGGCCGGTACGAGCGATCTTCCGGTTGCCGAGGAAGCTCGCATAACGGCAGACATTATGGACCAGAACACGGGCGTTTTCTACGATGTCGGTGTCGCAGGCATTCACCGGCTGTTTGCCCATTCGCAAGAGCTTCAGGCCGCGAGCGTCGCGGTCGTCGTTGCCGGTATGGAAGGTGCTCTGGCGAGCGTGGTTGGCGGGCTCGTGGATTGCCCGGTGATCGCCGTGCCTACCAGCGTCGGGTACGGTGCGAGCTTTCACGGACTGGCCGCTCTGCTGGGTATGCTGAACAGTTGTGCCGCCGGAGTTACGGTGGTCAACATCGATAATGGTTTCGGCGCGGGGTACGCCGCGTCACTGATCAACCGCGTGCGTTCGACGGGCGGTGGGTCGGCCATGCGAGCTGAATAATGTCTCTCGATCCGGTAATCACGCGAGAAATCCCGGCGATTCCCGAACGCAAGGACGATGCGCACAAAGGCAACGTCGGTCGTCTTACGGTCATAGGCGGTTGTGCGGGCGAAGTCCTGATGGTGGGAGCGTGCGCAATGACCGCCAACGCCGCTTTTCGCAGTGGTGCGGGGTTGGTGCAGATGATCGTGCCCGAGCCCCTGCGCGCCCCGGCCGCCGTGCTGGCCTCGTGTGCAACGACGTGCACTCTGCCCGACAACGCCGACGGGCTGTTGAAGGCCGTCGAGGCGTTTCACACGGATGTCGTGGCCCTCGGACCCGGACTTGGTGACTCCCTCGATCCCTCAGTCGTGGCCGAGTTCCTTACCCGCTTTGACAAGTACGTTGTCGTGGACGCCGACGGCTTGAATAGGATCGCCGAGTCCAATGCCTTTGCCATACCGGATCCCGGTCGCATCGTGATGACTCCACATCCAGGTGAGATGCGCCGCCTCCTGGCGTCGCGTGGTGTGGATGCTCTTTTGGACGACACGCCGGTTTCGCGCCGCCGGGCGGCCTCCGCGCTGGCCGAAACGTTCGGGTGCATCGCCATTTTGAAAGGACGCGGCACAGTCGTCACGAACGGTCAGCGGCTTTACGTGAATGAAACAGGCAACGCCGGTATGGCGTCCGGTGGTGCGGGAGACGTTCTGACCGGGATCCTGGCCGCACTGATCGGGCAGGGAATAGAGCCGTTCGAGGCGTCCATCCTGGGTGTATATCTTCACGGTCTGGCCGGTGACTTCGCGTCGGAAGAGCTCGGGCGGTGGTCCATGACCGCGACGGATCTCATCGAGTACCTTCCCGAGGCCTTCTGCGAGCACGAGCTGACCGCGGGAGAGTAGGCCACCACTCATCGGATCCCATCGGTTTCCGTACGGGTTTCGCGATGAGTGGCATGGGCAAGCGGACACAGGGCTAGGCAGCCTGGGCAACCTCCTAATCGACCAGGACGAGTCGGTGACCGATCTCCCGGGGTGCAGCTTGCCCGTGTTTCCCGCAAATGCGTCACCCGCACGGGCAAGGATCGCCGGCAAGCGTTATCTTCGGTTAAAAGTTTCGCTGGAGGCGATCCTTGCCCATGCCACCCGAATACCACGCTAAACACATACCGGTTTCCCGACTCGCAGCAGAGTCGGATAGGTATTGGGGCGGCTCCGCCTCGGAGTTAAAAGACACATTCGTCGAACCGGCTCCCCAAGTCGATCAGGCACGCCGCGATCGGCTACCCATCCCATTTGTGGAGGGCGTAGTACTCGTCCACCATTCTTTGAATGTCCACGGTAGAGCCCTTTGTAGGCCCCTCCGGAAGCGACTCCTTCACGAACCGCTCCGGCAGCGTGCTGTCCTCTCGCTTGACACCGAATCTGCCATTGAGTTCGAATTCCATGTCGATCACCTTCCGCATCATGTCGCTCAGACATTCAGCAGAATAGTCGAGCCCGGTTCCAAAGCGAAGCAACCTGGAAGCGCGATCGAGATCCAACACATCCATGCACAGGCCGATGTTCTTGCACATGGTCAGGGAATCAGTAAGAAGGGCGATGGTCTCCGAATAAGCCACGAGCGCCGCCTTACCTTCTTCGGCGAGTCTGTCCGCCGCCTTCTCCGTGCCGAACCGCCTCTTGGCTTCCTCCTTTTTGTCAGTCAGCTCGAAGTAGGGCTCCGCGCGCAGGTGATCGGCACCTCTCGAGGCGATCGCGTATGTTAGCCCGTAAGCCTTGATCCCGCGCGGATCACCGCAGATGATATCGAGGCCTTTGACATGCATGACGAGCTTCTGAGCGTCCTCACTGAAGCCCTTAGAGCATTTTGTCGCGCCCTCGGCCAGCTTGTCCCCGATGCCTTCTCGAAACGCAATCATCCGGATGACGTTGCGTATGGCGTCCGTATCACCCCATGTAATGTGCAGTCCGTCCACGTCGGCGGGACTTATCAAATCCCTGTCCTGGCACTCCATGAGCCAGCCGATGACTTCACACGTCGATATCGAATCCAGACCCAGGCGATTCAGGTAGCTGTTCATCTCCAGAGCAAACGGCAGGCTCTGGTTGCCGATCCGAGAGGTGAACCCGCAGAGCGTTTCGAACTCGGGTCCTTCGGCTTCGCAACCGTCGATGACGTAATACCGCGAGCAATGCAGGCCGCAATTGAAGCACGATTTGTTCTTGACCTTGTACGTGCTCGCCAGTCGCTCACCTGATATCGCATCCACGTAGTCGCATACGCCCTCTTGAAAGTGCCTGGTCGGCAAGATGCCTATTCGGTTCAGATCGGTCATGAGCAGCGTTGTGCCCAGCTTGTAGCGCTTGTCATATTCCTGATGCTTGGCGATGTCGCTCTCGATTTGCCTCACCTCGGACAAAAAACCCAGGGAGTCGGCCACCTGTACGGGCCGCGAGCCGCGCACAACCAAGGCCTTGAGTCTCTTGGAACCCATCACCGCACCCATGCCGGTGCGTCCGTTCACCCGGTTCCCACTCGATACTATGCAGGAAAAAAGAACTCGGTTCTCGCCCGCGGGCCCGATCGTGGCGATTTCGACTGACGGGTCCCTTCTGTCACGCCTGATCGCTTCGGTCGTTTCCAGCGTGGTGCTTCCCGCGTACTGGGGACACTCGACAAACTCGACGGAAGAATCTGTTACGAACAGATAGAGAAGACTGGTTGCGCGGCCCGACAGGATGATCTGGTCAAAACCCGTGAGCTTCATTTCTGCGGCGAACTGCCCACCGGCCGCCGAGTCTCCCAGTATTCCCGTCAGCGGTGATTTCGCGGTTACCGTGTAGTAAGCCGAGGCCGGAAGGAGAGATCCCGTCAGAGGGCCGACGCCGAAGATCAAGAGGTTCTCGGGCCCCAACGGATCGCACTGGACATCCAGCTCTTCGAACAGTCTTTTGGTATTGGCCGCGCGCCCACCGATGACGGGTTTGATCCAGGACGAATCCAAGGGCTCGACTCGGTACCTCCTCTCGGAAAGGTCGATTCTGAGTATTCGCCCACCGTACCCGCACTTAAGCATGGGCCTTGCTCCACGTCTTTCTGACTTCAGCTCCGAGCACCTCGACATAAGCGGCCCGCTTCTGAGCCAGGCTCATCCCTTTGGCGCCCTTTTTGAAACGGGCGAGCGAAGGGTGGTTTTCCTCTTCACGCTGATCGTGAATAGCCCCTTCCGTGCATGCCTCGACACACCTCGGTCTTCCGCCACACAAATCACAAACGTAGACGAACTCGTTGAAAATCTCGATCGCCCCGATCGGGCACGCCTCCTGGCAAGCTCCACACAGCCTGCAAGAGGTCGGGGAGACAATCACCTGGCCTAGGGACCCGTAAGTTATGGCGTCGTGAGGGCAGCAGTCGCAATAACGCTCCTGGCATTGGCCGCAGGCGACCGGTCCGTCAATGCCCGTCTGATACAGGCTCACAATCTTGACTCTGGCAAGGCGGTTACTGATCCTGCCCGTTCGGAAGAAGGCGCAGGCGCTCTCGCACCTCCGGCAACCAGTACATTTCCCAATGTCAACGACGAGCATGACTCGAAGCACCTTCACTCTTGTGGCTGCGGCCGGACAGTTGTCGTAACAACCTCACTGAAGCACCTCCACGCGAAACTGGACCAGTCCTTTGGGATCCGGGCATGAGAAGGTCTCGACGTGTTTCACCCAGTGCGTGTCGTCCAGACTGTCTCGGGAAGCCAGGATGGGGAATATCGGCATCATGCTCTGGAGAGCCCAGATACAGATGTGCATCCCTTCGGGGACATACAGCTTGGAGCCCTCCACATAAAAATGATCACCCACGAGCATAGGGAGGTTGCAGTGGCCATCGATCCGTTCCACAGTGACTCGTATCCTGGGCATTCTTCTCTCACCACTTGGCGGTTAAAGATGCGACGGCAAGGAGCGGCCTCTCTTCACAGGATAAACGGGGTCGCGGCAGCAGCACAAGGGCGCATCCCCATCGGGAGGCGAATCCGACGAGGGTGGCATGGGTAAGGGCTGTCTACGCCGGAGTTCCCAGGTGCCAGGGAGTGTTTGCGGGCGTCCCTTGCCCGCGATCGGGGCGTCCGGCGGCTGCGGCGGCACAACACGGGCAAGCTCCGTCTCATGCTTGAACTGGCTCTTGCGGCCCGAGAGTGCGTCGGCACGGAGTGTGAATTACAGCTTCCGCTTGCCCATGCCACCCCAAATGGGACGCTGCGGTGGCACCATGGCCGTACCGGCGAGCGCAGGAGTCGCGAAACAGGCGTGACGACTATCCCGTGCTTGGCGACGGATACCATCGATCATTCACGCTTCGCGTGGCGGTACTCGCCATTGGCAGGATTCGTCCACTGCACCCGCCGTCGTTACCGCATCGGTCTATCCGCGAAGCGTGCGATGAATTCGGCATTCGTGGGGTGCTTTGCGAGTTCAGCAAGGAGCATCTCCATCGCGCGTGCCGGGTCCTTGCCGGATAGTGTGCGACGGATTCCGTGCGATACCTCGAGAGCTTGCGGTGTAAGAAGTCGCTCTTCCTTTCGAGTGCCCGATGCGTCCAGATCGATGGCAGGCCAGAGCCGGCGGTTTGCCATGTCGCGCGAGAGCATGATCTCCATGTTTCCGGTACCCTTGAACTCGTTGAAGATCACCTCGTCCATCCGACTGCCCGTGTCGATCAGGCATGAAGCGATGATCGTCAGCGAGCCGCCGCCTTCGACGTTCCTGGCGGCGCCGAAGATCGACTTGGGTTCGACAAGGGCGCGGATGTCCAAGCCGCCCGACATGATGCGCCCGCCACCGCGGATGGATACGTTGAACGCCCGCCCTACGCGTGTGAGCGAATCGAGCAGGATGGCCACATCGCGCCCAGATTCGACGAACCGCTTTGCTTTCTGGATCATCAATCGCGCGATCCGAACGTGGCTGGCTATGTCGTGATCGTTGCAGCTTGCCACGACCTCGCCGTGTACGTTGCGGCGCATGTCCGTGACCTCCTCGGGCCGCTCATCGATGAGAAGCACCATCATGTAGACGTCCGGATGGTTCGCCGCGATGCCCGCCGCCATCTGCTGGAGAAGTATGGTCTTGCCGGTCCGCGGCGGCGCGACAATAAGTCCGCGCTGGCCGAGCCCGATCGGTGTCAGCAGGTCCACTATCCTCATTGAAGGAGAGCCACCCGGTATCTCAAAGCGAACGGGCTGCTCAGGGTCGATCGCAGTGAGATCCTCGAACGGCGTGACCTCGATGTAGTCGTCGACGGGGCGCCCGTTGATGGATTGGACGCTCTCGACGGACCCGATCCGGGTGCCGCCCCGGTTCGAGTTCCCGCTGGCGATGGCCGTCACCGTCTCGCCGCCGCGAAGGCCCAAGGCCCGGCACACCTCCCTCGTAACCGATATATCTTGACGCCGTACGGCGTAGTTGGCCGTCGGCAAACGAAGGGATCCCCCCGTACGCGCGTCGGGCTCAAATGTTCCAGTTGTCGCTTCCGTCATCGAGTACCTCTCATTGGGCAATTGCCCTAAGTGCGCCAGCCCATCGCTGGTGCCCCATCATCCTTGCATTTGCGGGTCCGGCAGGGTGCAGCGGGCAGTTTGTCCGCCCGTGGACGCTTGCGGGCAAGCCGCCAGTGGCATCCGCCCGCTCAACGCCCCGTGCCAATCCAGCCCGCAGATTCAGGTGTGACGCTACACTCGCGCCATGCCGCTAACCGAACACACGACCTGGACGCAACGCCACAGCGCCTGGACGCACGAAGAATCGTAAAGGCCTAAAATACAATAGGTTACATGACGTCGCGCCGTTGATTCAACAGCCGACATCCCCCACTCTGCTCCGGATCTGGGGATGAGACCGAGCGGGTGGCGAGGGGAAGTATACCACACTCCACCACGATCGTATACCGGTATTCCATGAACATTCGTCGAGCCGCGTGCGTGCCAGAGAGTGGTAATACGGGGCAACGGAGGAATTGCACTCCCGTGTCCGATCAGAACCGCGAGCGTAAACGAGCGGTCCAAGGGCCCGAGAGCCACCGTCCGGCGACGGGGGAGGGTGCTTACAGTCACACTTCCAGATGGGTTCGTTTGGTATCTTTTTTTCATCGGGTTTCGTCCATGGAGGTCGGAAGGGGGCGTGAGGGTTTGCTCCGGCGCTGGATGTTGGAGACGACTTTGGGCATCGGGCGCACTTCCTTCCTATATGAATAACGTGCGGGGTGATCGGCGGGGAGCGTGTGGTTGAGCGATCAGAGAGGAAAGGATGAAGGATGAAGGATGAAGGATGAGTCAAAACGTCGAAACGTCGAAACGTCGAAACGTCGAAACGACGAAACGTCCAAAGGGGAGCGGGGCTTTGGTGACGGTCCCAGGGCACTGGTGGGCAAGACACCGGTGTCACGCCACCAGTGGCATCCGACTACGAAGCGAAACGTCCGTGCGTGGGAGGCAGAGGTCCGCCAAGGTATGGAAGATTCGGGAGACGGCAGCGGAATCTCGATCTGTCGCTTTCACGGCGGCGGGCGAACCTCCCGTCGTGGCCGGGAGAACCACCCGCCCTACACTTGGGCAAGGCACCCTGCTTGAAAATCAATTCGCGTGCATTGGCGTCCATTAGCGGTTCCTTCCGACATTCACTTCCACGATCGTCTTCGTGTCATTATTCGCCCGTTCCATCAACCGCGAATGGACGCGGATAGACGCTAATCGTCCAATCTCGTGTTTGCATATCGCCTCCATTCCAGCTTCTTTGAGCCGAAGTTGACAATCAATCCCAGCGGGAGACCGGTCGCTTTCAGGTAGTTGAGCGGGTGTCGGGGAAAGAAGAGGGGGCGGGGCCATGGTGCTGGTGGGCAAGACACCGGTGTCACGCCACCAGTGGCATCCGACTACGAAGCGAAACGTCTACTCGCGGGAAGCAGAAGTCCCCGAGGTATGGAAGATTCGGGAGACGGCAGCGGAATTTCGATCTGTTGCTTTCACTGCTCACGGACCCACGAACGTCCGCTGAAACCGGGCGAAGTCGGCCAGGTCCACGTCGCCGTCAACATCATCGTCGGGGCAGGAGCAGCTCGGATCGGCAACTACCTCCGGCCCGCTCACGGTCAGGCAGCCTTCGAACAGGGGATAGTGATCGAGCGTGTCGCACAGCTCGATCTTGAAGACGTTGTCGCTGCCGGCTCCGGCAATGTAGACGTTGCCCGAGTCATCTGCGGCGATGCCGCATGGCATCCAGAGTCCCTTGCCCATGCCGTTGCCAATCGAGTCGATGATCTCGGTGATGACCCCATCCGGCGTGATCTTGAAGGCGTTGTCGGTGTAGCCTCCAGTGACGTAGACGTTGCCCGAGTCGTCTACGGCGATGCCTTTCGGGCCGTCAAGCCTGTTCCCCAGGCCGTTGCCAGTCGAGTCGATGATCTCTGTGACGACCCCATCCGGCGTGATCTTGAAGGCGTTGTCGCTGCCCCATCCGGCGACATAGGCGTTGCCCGAGTCGTCCACGGCGATGCCGTACGGAATGTCAAGCGGGTTCCGCAGGCCGTCGCCGGTGTAGTCGATGATCTCGGTGATGACCCCATCCGGCGTTATCATGAAGGCGTTGTCGCTGCCGTATCCAGTGACGTAGGCATTGCCCGAGTCGTCCACGGCGATGGCGGACGGGGAGTAGAGCCCGTTTCCCATGCCGTCGCCGGTCCAGCCGATGAACTCGGTGATGACTCCATCCGGCGTGATTTTGAAGGCGTTGTCGCTGCTCGATCCATTGACGTAGGCGTTGCCCGAGTGGTCTACAGCCATGCCACTGGTCCACATGAGCATGTTCCCCATGCCGTCGCCGGTCGAGTCGATGATTTCGGTGATGACCCCATCCGGGGTGATCTTGAAGGCGTTAACGCTGCCGACTCCAGTGACATAGGCATTGCCCGAGTCGTCTACGGCGATGCCGTGCGGACCGTTAAGCGTATTGCCCAAGCCGTCGCGGGAGCGGGTCATTATGTCGAGTCTGCTTTGGGCGGTTTCGTCTTGTGTGTCGGCGAAGAGGAGGCAGTAAGATCTGCTTTGGCCTCGGCCGATCCTGCCTCTTAGCTGGTGGAGTTGGGCAAGGCCGAAGCGGTTGGCGTTTTCGATGACCATGATGGTTGCGTTTGGTACGTCGACGCCGACTTCGATGACGATGGTTGAGACGAGTGCGTCGATCCTGCCTTTGCGGAAATCGTTCATTATTTTTATTTTTTGTTCGGACTTCATGCGGCCGTGGAGCAGTTGGATGTTGAATTCGCTGAAGGCGGCGGCGAGGGTTTTGTGTTCGCTGATGGCGGCTTTTACGTCTCCGTTTTC
>JAUXGE010000356.1 GCA_030622435.1 Planctomycetota bacterium | reverse complement strand
CGTCGACGTCACGGTCGGTGCGGTCAACGATGCACCGACGGCGGTGAACGACTCGGTCTCGACCACTGAAGACACGGCCGTTACCACCGGGAACGTCCTGGCCAACGACACCGATCCGGACAGCGACGCGTTCGGCATCACCGGGTTCACGCAGGGTGCCAACGGCAGCGTGGTTGATAACGGTGACGGGACCTTCACGTACACACCCAACGCCGATTTCTCCGGGAGCGACTCGTTCACCTACACGATCGACGACAGCAACGGCCAAACCGCCACCGCGACAGTGAACGTCACGGTGACCGCTGACAACGACCCAGCTCCGCCGCCACTACCACCCGACCCAGCGCCGGAACCAGCGGTTCCTCAGCCGCCGACGGGAGACGGGATCACCGAGGACCCGAGCACTCCGGTCGAATCCTCCGCAGGGTATTCTGACGAACCGAGTGGGGCCGCAGATGAACAACCGGCGCCCGACTCTCCGAGTCACGATGTGGATTCCGGCCGGGGCGACACTGAGGAAACAGGCCCTGGTCCTGTGTCAGAGCATGGCCCCGTCTCTGAAGGCGGCGGTCCCGATCATGATGACACACTTCCAGGATCGGAACCGAATGCAACTGCAATGGACGAAGAGGGTGACCTGGACGTGCTCGACGCGACGGCGGAATTCGAGGGCGTTGCCGAGTTCGATCCAATGAGCCAGGAGATCCGCGAGGAACTGGAACGTACAACTTCAGTTACGTCCCAGGATGATGCGGCCGAATCCTGGTCCCAGGACAGGGAGGTAGTCAGCGCGTCCGACCCCGTCGGTCGTCCGGCAGACATGCTATCGGCTGAGGCAACGAGGGTGAAAGGTCTAACCTCGGACGACGTTTACGAGGAGGTCGAGCTCCCAGTTGGAGGTCGGAGCGGAATCGCGGTGGGCACCGCCGCCACCCGAGTGTTGGGGGCAACCGCCATGCAAACCGACACGCCGGCAGATCAGGTGGAGCCGATCGTGCGCGCTACGGATGGACCGGTGTCCGGCGAGGCGAGTGAGCAGTCGATGAGATCGCGCCGCGGCGAAGAGGAGCAATCCGGCAATCTGACCGAGCGCGAAGCCCAGGTCAAAGCCGACGAATCCGGCTTGGGACCTCAGCAGAACACCGCTGCATCGACTTCGGCGTTGGGTGGTCTCTTTGCCCGACTGTTGGGAGTGGTACGCGGATTGGGTGGTGCGGGTCGCCGATCGAGCGACCACACTGAGCAGGATGAGCGGCAGGGACGGAGACTCTGACCGGCAACTCGAGTAGCCGGGGATCCGGCACTCCATGAACTCGCTACGGCTAGTGCAGTTTCGGCTTTCTTGTAGGGGCTGTCGTGCGGCTCTTGCAGACGGCGCCCTCACCGAATCTTCGTCACCCACAAGGGGTGACGCTACATCAAGACCGAATACGGTCTAGAGCAAGCTCTATCCGTGCTTGCGCAGCGGCTGAGGCCAGGTTGAGCGAACGAACCGACCGTTCTTCGAGATGATCTTGCCGTCAACCTCGATGCGTCCTCCGCGCCGCAGATCACACACAAGATCCCAGTGCAGGCCACTCTTGTTCTTGCTCCCCGTTTCGGGAAAACCCGCGCCCAGTGCCATGTGCACGGTTCCACCAATCTTCTCGTCGAAGAGCGTGTTGCGCGTGAACTTCGTGATGGCGTAGTTCGTGCCGATGGCGAGTTCGCCCAGCGTGCGGCCACCCTTGTCCTGATCCATCATCTTGAACAGGAAATCTTTTCCTTTGGACGCATCCGCATCAACGACCTTCCCGGCGCGGAATCGCAGCCACACGTCGGTCACCTCGCGTCCCTGGTAGACGGCCGGGAAGTTGAACCGGACCTCCCCTTCCGTGGCCGACTCGATAGGCCCGGTGAAGATCTCGCCGTCGGGGAAGTTGTAGATTCCGTCGCAGTTGATCCAGCGGCGTCCCTTCACGGCGAAGCGTATGTCCGTCCCGTTGGGAACGACGTAGCGCACCTCGCGTGCCTTGTTGAGGAAATCCACGGCGCGCTGCTGGGTCGTGTGCACCTTCTTCCAGGCGGCGATGGGATTCGGCAGGTGCAGCATACCGGCCTTGAAGACGAAGTTCGCGTATTCCGTGAGGGACATTTCCGCGTCCTGGGCGGCAGCGTGGCATGGAAACTGCGTCCCCACCCAGCGGAGCTTCCCCTTGCCCTTCTTGCCCATCCGCTCGATCGCAACGTCGAAGATGGGCTTGCGGGCCTTGCTCATTGCCGCATGCTTCTTCGGATCGACGTTGCTCATCGCGCGGGTGTTGTACTGGGCCCAGGCGCTGAAATCCGCGTCGATCGTTTTCATTTCTTCCAGATCGAACGAGCAGGTGTGCGCAATCTGCGATGGGCTCCCGTGCCGCGCCATCAGTTCCTGGCATTCCTCAGGCAACAACCGAACGAAGGGATGGCCTCCGGCACGCAGGACCTCCTTGTACACGGCCAGTGCAAGCGGCTCGGCCACGGATGGCATCCGGATACGCACCACATCGCCCTTCTTCACCTTCGTAGAGTATCGAACAAGTACCCTTGCGAGTTGGTCCAACCGGGTGTCGTACATTCGCTCTGCTCCTTCCAGCGGCATGTTGAGAAATTCCTCTTGCATGTGGAACCGACTTTCCTGTCGGTCGTTGTTCCGGCAGAAACGTCCTTTTGACGGACTGGAAAGTCCGTCCCACAGACTTATTCAACAGGCTTCTAGCTCAACAAGAACAATTCGATTGCCATCACGCCGACCACGCTCGAGAGCAAGGCCGGCTTCGGGCCAGCGTGTAAGATTGCGTACCGTACAGGATTCGTGTCGAACGGGAAAGTCAACAGGAGCAGACTTGGCTTTGAGACTTCGAGGATGGGAAGAGCCTTACAGGCCGATGCGGTTTATGGGTAGCTGGGGACCGCGTTGGCTTCCGCCGACGTTTGTCAACCACGGATCCAGTTGGTCCGGCAGTCGATCCGCTCAACGCCGGGGCTCCAAACGCTCCCAGGGATGCACAAACCCAGTCGCTCAGAGATGTCCCGTGCTCAGATCGGGGCCAAACTCAATCCGCAATCCACAATCGACTATGGTTCACACCAATCGCTCGTCGGCAACGGCGTGTTCAACCACGGATCAAACGTGCCCGCGCCGTTGAGCAGATCGATGACGCAAAGGATGTCGGCCGGACCGGTCTCGCCGCTGTGGTCGCAATCGGTGCTGTACTCGCCCCAAGGGGCCGTGCGTACGCCGTTGAGCACGTCTATCAGAAAGAGGATGTCGGCCGGACTCGTTCGGTTGTCTCCGTTGACGTTGCCCGGATGGGCCGTGAACACGCCGGTGTGGGGGACGGCATCCATGCCCATATATGTGATCGTGGTAACGGCCCCTGTCGTAATCGGCCTGGCCAAGTGGATCATCATGGTGCCATCACCGTTGTCCATAGTATCGACGATATCGTTCGGCTCCTCGCCGGTGGCCGTCTCACACAGCGACCAGCATTTCCCCGAACCCCAGGCCGCCCCGGCCGGTGCCTCCACGAGAAACGTGTCCAAGCCCTGTGCATCGAGTGGGTCGGCGGGGCGATGCGGTTGGCGGGCATCGACGACGCCACTGGGCGGATCGAGGAACGTAACCGGTCCTGCGGGACAGTCCACATGGGTAAGGCCGATCGTCAGCGTGCCGGCCGGCGTGTCGCCAAGGTTGCCACCGAGGCGGATCTTGTAGCAGTGCCCTACTTCCACCTCGAGGCCGGTCAGCTTGGATCCCAGAAAGCAGGGTGTCGGCTGAAAATCGCTGCACGCAAAAACACCTTCCCGTTGCTCCATAGGCAGCCCCACCGGGCATTCGCAGCCGTCGTAGACAACCAGGGATGTGTCCGGGGTCAACGCGTCGCTGCCGCCGCACGTCTGGACTGTCAGCATGCCGTAGCTCGGGGCGATCCAGTCGTACCAGATGTCGTTTTGCATTGTGCTCAGACAAACAGGATAGAGTGGTGGTCCGGGGCAGTCGAAGGTGGCCGGGGCTTCACCAAACAATTCGCCGGACAGGTCAAACGAAAGCTTGGCATACGTGCCTGCGAGTTGCTCGGCGTTCATGCAGAGATCGTTGTGAAGTGGTGGAAGATCCAACGAACATGGAGACGCGACGCGCAGTTGCCAGATGCCCTTGTTTTCCTCTGACTTCGCGCCGACCATCACGTAGTACATGTCCCCGGGAATGAGATCGGTGACGCAGACCTTCGAATTGTTTTCTCTCATGGTCGGTCCACAAGAGCATGCGGTCCCGGCGTCGTCGCTGCACGCGATGGGCATCAGGTTCGCGCAGGCCCGCTGCTCGTCGAAGACACACGTCGAGCCATCCGCGCAGTCCTGCGACAAGACGCTGCAAGTGGTCAAGCCGTCGTCGCAAAGGCCGCGGTCGAGATCAGGCACGGCGAAAATCTGAAGCAGAGAGTCGTCGGCCGGTGCATCCGGACGGGGCTTGCTGCAGCACGTGTCGAGTGAGACGGATACCGGCAGCGCCCGGCAGCTTCCGCCGGGACAGCCGTTAATCGGATCGTCCGGATCGTCCGCGTTCGGATTGCAGAACTCGCCGTCTCGATCGCCGCCGTCGCATTCACCGTTAGGCGGCGCGACGAACTTGAACCACACCGTTCCGACACCCTGGGTGTCGGGTCCATCCTCGTGACAGCAGAAGCCAGGGTCGGCTTCGTTCTCAGT
>JAUXGE010000355.1 GCA_030622435.1 Planctomycetota bacterium | reverse complement strand
GGGATCGCAACGCACCGGCCACCCGCGCTGCACATCTGCGTTGGCCCAAGCGTTCTGCGCAGCATGGCAGCAATACACCCCGGTCTCTGTGGTTTGCCGGTCGGTCTACCCGTCGCGGAAGGATGGGAAGGCCAACTCCTCCTGCTCGGTCTGGATGAGAATCTTCGGCTTCACCAGGATCAGTAGGGTCTGCTCGTCCTTGATCATCGACCGCGACTGGAAAGCACGCTTCAGAATCGGAATCTTGGAGAGAACGGGCACCCCGGCCTCAACCTCGGTTTCCGACGCCATCTTCTGACCACCAATCAGAAGCGTGCCCCCGTCCGGAACGGAGACCGTCGTCTGGAGACCCTGCCTGGCCAGCGTCGGCAACTGAACGAACGCCTGCAATGCCGGACCACCACCGAAACCCCCGCCGGCAGTACCCCCGCTGAACGGTATCGTCTGGATTCCCAGCAGCCGGGTCACACCGGGACGAATCGTCATGGTAACGTACCGCCGATCCGCCGTCACAGTGGCAGCCACGTCGAGAACGGCACCGGAATCGATGATGCCGGTCTGTGGCTGCTGAGCCACGGCTCCCGTGGCCACGACCGGCTGGAGCGTCGTGACGTAGCTCTGTTGGGTCGTGACGGCCACCCAGGAGCGCTGTCCGTTCATAAGCACCAGTCGCGGCGCGGTGAGAACCATCGTACGGGAGTCGGCCTGCGTGGCACGGATCAGGAAGTCCACTTGGATGTTATCGAGGAAGCTCCCGAAAATGCTGAAGGCCGGTCCAAGCGAAGACCCGGCGAAGCTGCCCGAAATGTCACTGCCCAACCGTGCGGGGTCAGTGTAGCTCGTGACGTTGTTACTGATCGGAATCGGTGTCCCATCACTGCCCGCGCCACCGTTTGGACTAGGCACCAGCGCAGGGAAACCGTACGGCTGGCTGAGCGCTGCAGGGGTCGTGTTCATCCCGGTGCCCAGCGCCGGGGAGTTCGGCGTGAATCCCAGACGCGAGAACGTGCGAGGAAGCAGCACGGCGTTGCCAAGAACGGGATCGGTCAGCGGACCCGATCCTGTCGGCACGTAGTCGTAACCTGCGTTGCCGGAGTTCAGAACGATGTCAATGTCGATCCCGAGTTCCTCGAGATAGTGGCTCGACACCGTGATGAAACGAGCCTCCACCGCAATCTGAATGGCTCGCTGCTCGCGCAGCTTCTCGAGCAGGCTTCCCACCTCATCCTGTGCCGCCGTATTCTGAGTGACCACCAGCTGTCCGTTAAACTCGTTGATCGTGCCGATCTTGCCGCCGCGCTCGAACCAACTGTCGGGTGCAACCGTTTCCTGGATCAGGTCGATAACCTCCTGAACACGGGCATCCCGGCGCGGGTCCGCTTCGGGTTCGTCGTCGTCGTCGTCACCATAACGCCACGGTTGCTCCGGACGTTGCACCGAGGTCGTTATGGCCCTCCTCCCGGCCTCTACCAGATCGATCGCGGGGGAGTTGTTGAAGATCGGTATCTCCATCAACAGGTCGTTGATGTCGTACACTGCAGTGTACGTATCCCGGTCGAGCGTTTCACGCGTGGCAATCTTGATCGCCTCGTCCCGAACGCTGTAACCGAGTTCCACCAACCCCCCGTCGACTTGATCCAACACTTCCGTCAGCGCGGTCTTGAGCGTGATCTCGCGCGGCAAGCGCAAGTTCACCGGCACGGTTCGCTCGATCCCGGCGCGGGACAAGTCGTGCCAGTCAACGATGATGTTGAGCCGGTTTGCATCCGCAAGACGCTCGATCACTCGATCAAAAGGCTCATTGTCGAAATCGACCGGGACCCGCTTGCCAAGGGCGGAGAACAAATGCGAACCGGGTCGGGGCGCACCGACCTTCCTACGATCGGGACGAGAGATCAGCTCATACCAATTCTTAGGATACCGAAGCTCGTCATGCCACGGGATCTTTGCCTCCTCGACGTCGAACAGCACCTCGCGAGTCTGCTCGTAGAAATCGTCCCTATGTTCTCGAGCACGCCGCATCTGCCACAACTCATCCAGGTCGTCCATCATCCACCGCGCCGCACGATGCTTCGGATCGATGATCGTCACCTGCTTCAGAACGTTGATGGCGGCCTCCAAATCACCATCCTTGCGATGCTGCATGGCCTGGTCCATCAACACATCGACCTGACGGGCTCTCTCCTCTTCCACCCGGGCCAGATGCTTCTCTCGCTGAGCCTCGACTTCGCGTTGGATCTCGGCTACCTTTCGTTCGTTGTAATCGCGCTCCTCGGCACGTACGAAGGAATCCAGAGCGCCGAGTTCGTTCCGGAGGCTTTCATACAAGGTCACCGGATCGGCAAACTGTCGACCCGCCTCGATGATCTGGCTTGCGCGGATCAACAACTGCACGGCTTGTTCGAACCGCTCCCCGGCGACGTGAGCCTGAATCGCACGTTCAACATCGCGGTACTCGGCCACTGTCCGCTGCCAGTTGATCCGATTCTCCTCGTGGATGCGCTCGATCAGCGACCGCCCGCGCGTACCGTTGATGTTGCGCTCGTGCTCTGCCAAACGCTCCAGACCCGCAACAGCCTCCGGATATCCCGGTACAAGCCGCAATGCTTCCTCGTACAGTCGGCGGGCTTCCCCATACCGCGCTCCACGGACCAACTCGTCAGCCTCCTCCGTCAGAATTCGGGCGCGCTGCGCTTCGACCGGACGAACACCGGCGGCGGATTCGGGCGCCGACTGTCCTGCCTGCAAGTCACGCAGATGAGCCTCTGTAGACCGACGAACGGCTTCGGCGGCATATTCGTTGCTCAGGACACCCTCGAGCAGAAGCTGCGCCTGCCCGGGCTCGCCTTCGGAAAGCGCCGTCTCCGCATCTTCCAGATCCCGAACCGCCTTCTCGGACAATGTGATGGCCACCTGAACACGGTTCAGATAGTCATCGCGGCGATCCTGGTCTCCCGAGTTGAGCCCGGAGCGGTCGATGTTCGCAAGCGTCGACTGCGCCGCGAGATAATCCCCTTCGTTGAAGAGCCTGATCGCTTGCTCCAACGCCGACGCCTCATCCTGCGCGAACGACGGCATCGTTACGAACAGCGATGCAACCAACGCCGTTAGCACCACGGCACATGCAGGAAACCTCGAGCTTGACAAAGGATGATCCTCCTCGCTGGCGTGGGACGGCCCACAATTCGGGTCGGGTCGGCAAGACCTGACGCACCCGGGTCAACACCGAGTCGCACACCCACGCACCCGTGGTAATTTATCACGGAATGCACAACACTCCCGGGGCTGCAGCGCCATCGCGCCAGCCGGGAGCACGGATTCTAGAGAGACAGCGCCGCGTCCGCAAGTGGGGAAACATGCCTCGCGGCAGCCCAATCCTCTCCGATTGCTCACATCCTCATCGCCGTCCGGCGACCCGCCATGAGCCCATCGGAAACAGCCACAACAACCACAGGGGCCGGCACTACGGCTCCGCCGTTATTGCCGTCCTGCCCGCTTCAGCACACCCAGCTTCGACCGAGCACCGTAAATCGGCACGCTCAAACCCGATCCAGCTTCGCAGGCCGCGCCACTGAGCATCTGAGAGTCTCACGGCATGGCCCGAAGGATCAGGCACCGTATCGAAAACCGACGGACCGATAAGTTCTGTCACACACCTGCGCGTAACGCGAAACCGCACATCACACGGCCAAGGCCTGCCGGCTTGCCAAACCCCGCAAACCGAGCGAGGTCAGTCCATTGCCCTAACGGGCTGCCTATGGACGCCAGAGCCGATCCTGGACCATCCGCTTGTCCGGGTGGGCCTTGTCCGTCGGCACGCACCGCTCCTGAAGCCGCCCGGCCGCGTCGGCGAAAACCGCACAGCAGACCTTCGTACCCTGGGCAAACCTGACACCGGCCCGGCCGGTTCCCTTCTTGCGTTCCCGAACGACCCGCTCGAAGTCGATATCCACGACCGTGGCGTCGGTTTTGAACTCTACCGTCGTCCGTTCGGTCCCTTCACCTCCCGGGCCGGGCACCTCAACGATCTTACCCAGATCCAGCGGATCACCCACACTGAACTTTTCCCGACTCTTGATCCATATCCCTTCGAACCATTGGAAGAACTCGACCGAAACCTGCTGCTTGCGCGGATCCTTACCCGTCGCGAAAAAGTAGGTGGAAGGCTCGATCGCCACTTCGACCGGTTCAGTCCAGGCCCCGGGAACGAACACGACCGTGGAGTCTTCTTTCTTCTCGAGCTTGTCCGGCTCACCTGCAAGCTGGTTCAGAATGTTGACACGCAGGCGATAATGATAGACGCGCCCGCTCTCGACACTCCCGGGTCGGCAATCGTGGACCCAAACCTGCTGGATCGGGAGCGGCTCTCGTAACAACTCCTCCTCATCATCAGCTCCCGTCCTACCGCCCTTGTCGCCCAGCCGCCAGATTTTCCTCCTGATGTCGGCTTCCACGCGGTCCGCTTCATCCTTGATCCGCTGCGCCCTGCTCTTGTCGCCGGCCGAGGCGTCCTTGCTCAACGCCACCTCCTGAGCCAGGTTCCATGCCCGACGGGCGTCGTTGATGTTTAGATCCCCCTCCGCAGATTCCAAGAGCCGCTGGGCCTCGGCGAACTTTTGCGCGATCAAGACGGCGGGTGAAACGTCGGCAACCACCGCTCTCGCCACCTTGCCGCCACGTCTGTACCGATTCTCCGGGTCGGCCGCCAGCGGTTCGTTGAAGAACCTGAGGTAG
>JAUXGE010000036.1 GCA_030622435.1 Planctomycetota bacterium | reverse complement strand
TGCCGTAGCTTCATGAGGGCCTCCTTGACCTCGGGATCAGTTCGATTCCACAAGACCGATACTGTATCCCGACCGGTTCAAGGACGCCCTCGCTACGTTATCTTCAAGCTGCAAAGCGGGGTGTCGGTAACGGACCGGTCCCGGTCATGTAGACGGCAACCCAGGCTGCTTAGCCCCGGGCCCGCTTGCCCATGCCACCCACCGCTAAGCACGTACGGACGCCAGCCGCCGCAGGAAAACGCGAGTTCTGCCTACGTGCCCCACATGACGGCCACATCCGATTACGTCTACCCACAGGGCAACGACTTGGCAGGTCGCCTTACTTACGGTAGTGTCAGGCTGTGCCTTGGACGACAGACGGGCTGCCTGCTGCACGCCGTGAGGCACCTGTCGCGGCAAGGGAAGACCGAATGGATGCGGTGATTTGCGGTATTGATCCAGGGTTGAGAGCCACAGGGTATGCCGTAGTGGCTGCCAGTGGTGAACGGTTAACCGTACTCGACGCGGGTGTCTGCCGCTTCGATGAATCGCCGCCGCTTGCCGAGCGGCTGGCCGACATTGACCGGGATATCACAGGCATCCTGAGCGAACACAACCCGATGGTCGTCGCCGTCGAGGAGCTCTACGCACATTACAAGCACCCGCGGACGGCCATTCTCATGGGCCACGCACGTGGAGTTATCCTGCTGTCGGCGGCAAGACTCGGCTTCGAGGTTCGCAGCTACGCGGCCACGCGGATCAAAAGATATTTGACGGGCAACGGTCGGGCCACGAAAGCCCAGGTGCAACGGGCCATACAAAGCACGCTCGGACTTGATACTCTGCCCGAGCCGCCCGATCTGGCGGATGCGCTGGCAATTGCTATCGGTTGTGTGGGGGATCTGAACGCAATAACCTCGGCGGAGCTTGCAAGATGATCGTCCGGCTCACCGGAACACTGATCGAGGTAACCGAGGAGTCCGTTCTGCTCGAGCGGGACGGGCTGACGCGTGAGGTGCTGGTGCCTCGATTCGCCGTGGGTGAGTTGGCCGCCTATCGCGGGCAACTCGTGACGCTGCACACGATGGAGTTTCTCGAGGGCAACCAGGCCTCTGGGAACCTGGTCCCGCGCATGCTCGGATTCCTGCACACGGAGGATCGTGACTTTTTCACGCGATTCGTGAATGTGAAGGGAATCGGGGCGAGGAAGGCATTGAAGGCGCTGTGTGAGCCCGTCCGGCGGGTCGCTACCTGGATTCAGTCGGGCGACGCGAAGTCCCTCACGAGACTGCCTGGCGTCGGCGCGCGGGCGGCCGAGATGATCGTCGCCTCGCTGAAAGGCAAGCTGGACGATCTGGCCTTGCCGGCAACGGCCACGAAAGAGGGCACACCGGCGGAGCTTTCGCGGGCACAGCGAGACGCGATCGAGATCCTCACTGCCTGGGGTGATTCCCGTGGCGATTCGGAGCGCTGGTTGGAGCGAGCGGCACAGCTCCATCCCGATCTTGCATCGCCGGATGAGTGGGTCCGGGCAGCGTACCGTGTCAAGACGGGCACGGAGGGATAAGAAAGCCAGGAGTGCCGGCGGATGAAGCGACGTGCTCGATGCGTTTCATTCGGCAAGGTATCCCGCACATGGTGAGGCCTGCGGCTCACGTGTGGATCCTCTTTTTGTAGTACCATAGAACGAGTGTCACACTATGGCACGAGATCGCATATTAGCAGGCCGGGAACGACCCGGCGATGACTCTATCGACACCGCACTGAGACCCAAGCGGCTTGACGAGATCGTGGGGCAGAGAGCCGTCGTCGAACGCCTCGAGATCGCCATGGAAGCGGCGAAGAAGCGCGGCGAACCGCTGGAGCATATCCTTCTCGACGGTCCGCCCGGTCTCGGCAAGACGACGCTCGCACACGTCATCGCACGGGAGATGACGGACCGGCCGCTACGTCTCACATCGGGGCCCTCACTCTCCAAGCAGGCCGACCTGATGACCCTCCTGACCAACCTCGAAACGGGCGACGTACTGTTCATAGACGAGGTCCACCGCCTGCCGAAGGTGGTCGATGAGTTCCTATACCCGGCCATGGAGGATTTTCGGGTCGATTTTACTATCGAAGGAGGTCTCAGCGGCCGGGTAGTGAACTTCGCCCTGAGGCGGTACACCTTGATCGGTGCGACTACGCGGGCCGGGATGCTCAGCGGGGCGATGCGAGACCGGTTCGGTCACGGCTTCCACCTCGAGTTCTACTCGCCCGAGGAACTGACGACAATTTTGACCCGCTCGGCCACAAAGCTCGATCTTCCCGTGACCGACGGGACGCTCGACATCATCGCCCGGCGAAGCCGCGGAACGCCGCGCGTGGCGAATCGCCTGCTCAAACGAGTCCGGGATTATGCCCAGGTGCGCGGTGACGGCACGTTGACGGAACGGGTCGTACACGAAGCGTTGGAGATTCAACAGGTCGACGCGCTCGGGCTCGACGGGCTCGATCGCAACTTCCTGACCACGCTTGTCAAGGTTTACAACGGCGGTCCGGCCGGGATCGAAGCCCTGGCCGCCACCATGGGGCAAGAACGCGATACGCTCGAAGACATGGTCGAGCCATACCTGCTTCAGATCGGCTTCGTCATTCGCACACGCCAAGGACGACTGGCCACGAAAGATGCCTGTGACCACGTCGGTCTGCCGTATACAGAGCCCACCCGCACCAAGACGCCCGACAACGCCGAGGCCCCCGACCAACAGACGCTTTTCTGAAAAAAGGCAGACATGATTTACGACATCACCCCACCGATCACAACCGAGCTTAAGGTCTGGCCGCAAGATACGGCCCCTTCGCGGGAAGTCCTTTGCCACATGAAAGACGGTTCAACTACGACGAATTCCACGCTGCGCACGACTGTACACGTGGGTGCACATGCCGACGCGCCGAACCATTACTCACTCGACGCACAGGGCATCGGTGAGCGCCCATTGGATTATTACCTAGGACCATGCCAGGTGGTCGGCGTCAACGTTCCGCGCACGATCGCCATCGAACCTGACGCAATCAGCGTTCCGATCGAGGCCCCGCGCGTTCTGTTCAAGACGGGGACGTATCCCGATCCGACGTACTTCAACGATGACTTCGCCGCCCTCTCATCGGCGTTGATCGACATGCTCGGCGAGCATGGTGTCAAGCTCGTCGGCATCGACACACCGAGCATCGATCCGTTTGCATCGAAGGACCTGCCGGCGCACAAGGCAACGCTGAAGCATGAAATGGCCATTCTCGAGGGATTGCGTCTTGGAGAGGTGCCCGATGGATTGTATGAGCTGATCGCCCTACCGCTCAAGCTGATCGGCTTCGACGCCAGCCCGGTCCGAGCCGTCCTCCGCACGCGTTAGATACAAAGGAGTCGGGAGTCTTTGCCACGAGCGTCGGGCGGTGTTTCAAATGCGCTGAGGGCGAAAGATGGTGGATGTGCACGGCCAGACTTCTCTAGGCCTTCTGACGATGATTGGCGGTTACCGGTCCAATTGGCTAGAGTATCACTGCGGCAGCTGAGTCAGAGCGACGTATCTCCCGACAGAATCGGAGGCTAGCGTGAAACAAGTTACAATCAAGACCGATTTCGGCGACATGAATCTGGCGTTCCTAGCGGACAAGGCGCCGGCCCATGTTGAGAACTTCATCGAGCTGGCGGAGTCCGGGTTTTATAACGGGCTCAGGATTCACCGGATCGTCGACGGCTTCATGATTCAAGGCGGCTGCCCGCAAGGCGATGGGACGGGCAGCGGACCGCGACAACTGAAGGCCGAATTCAACGATACGCCTCACGTGCGAGGGACGCTCTCGATGGCCCGGGCCCAGGATCCGAATTCGGCCTCCTGCCAGTTCTTTATCTGTCTCGATGAGGTAGGTTTCCTGGATGGCCAGTATACCGCCTTCGGTCGTATCGCCGATGACTCCTCGCTGGAAACCCTCACGAAGATCGGCAAGGTGCCGGTCAAAGATCCCGGGACGGGGGAAGCATCGTCTCCGCTCGATCCAGTCGAGATTCAGGAAATGGTTGTCACCGAACTGGCGAGCGAGGACTAGAGCAAGCTCTATCCAAGTGTAGCGTCCGCGTGCGAGTTTGGCCCGACAGCAAACCAGTATTCGACGCTACACTTACCCTGAAAGTGCTATAGCAACTCCTCGAGAAAAGGGACAAGATGGACTCGTGGACTAAGAGGCACGCACTACAACAAATGAATGATGAGGGCTGAAGGATGAAACCCGAAGAGCAGCCTCTCCTCATCCTTCAGCTTTGCTGCCAGCCGAAAGCCGAGGAGATGTAAAGCACCTTCTACGACACCCTTGCTCTCAGGAACAGGTATGTCAGGTATGCGGTTCCGCAGGAGACCATGACGGCAACGGCAGTCCCGTACACAAGTCCCAGCGATGCATAGGAATACCTCACAGCGATCGCATAGATCGCCACATTGATCAGCCCACTCACCATGAGAGTCTTGGCCACTGCTCGAGAGAACTCTGCGCCGCCCGCGTGATGCGTAATCACGAGGGTCGATACGAACATCGCAGGAAACGTGGCGAAGACACCTCCGAAAACAGGCCCTCCCAGCTTGCCCGCAAGGACCGCCAGCGCGATCACGGCCCCCCCGAATACGGCTCGCAGTGTGATCTGTGACGAGGTGTAATGGACGTCTGTTTTGCCCCGAGAGGGAATCGCCATCCCCTTCTCGACCACGAGGTAGCAGGTGATGACAAGGACAATCCATCCGGTGATAGAAACGGCGATCTGCTGGATGTCGATGGCCACAAGCACGCTCGCAGCACAGAACCAGACGATCAGAGCGCTCCCCAGCCCGAAAACGAGTCCCCGTTTGACAGTGCAAACGAACACGATGATGAACAGCCCGTTGAACCCCTGGGCAAGCGGCATGATTGTGGTGGCCTGGGAGGCGACGAACGGCGTCTGAGTAACGCCGATGAACAGCAGCGCGACCAGCGCCGTCGAGGGCAAACCACCGATGAACCCGCCGATCCTACTACCATATCGCTCGGCGGCAATCGTGGTCAGGGTGATCCAGACACTGCCCACCAGGAAACTCAGACCAAGCTGGTAGTAGAAGGCTGATTCCATCAGGTCGCCGGGAGATAGAGCAAGCTCTATTCTTCTGTAGCCGTCGTAACTTGGTTTCACCCGCAGCTTGTGCAGGTTTTGATGCCACACAAGGCCCTAAGAATGCTCCACGCCATCACCCCTTGATCACCCCCACCGGCCTCAGTTTCGCCACGCGGCGGCTGATGTCGGCTTTGTGCAGCACGTCGACGACCTGGTTGACGTCCTTGTAGGCCTCGGGCTGTTCCTCGTCGAGCCCATGCCGGCCTCGGGCTCTGGCAACGACGCCTCGGTCGAGCAGCTCCTGCTGAATGGATCTACCCTTGGCGGCCCGGATCGCCGCCCCCCGTGACATCAACCGGCCCGCACCGTGGCAGCAGCTTCCGAACGTGCTGTCCATAGCTTTGGGCTGTCCGACCATCACGAAGCTCGCCCGCCCCATGTCGCCCGGCACCAGCACCGGCTGACCGACCGACTTGTACTTGTCCGGCAGCTCGGGATGACCGGCAGGGAACGCCCGCGTCGCACCCTTGCGATGCACGCACAGCTCCGTCATCTTCCCGTCTACTTCATACTTCTCCATCTTGGCGATGTTGTGGGCGACGTCATACACGAGTGACATCCCGAGTCGCTCGGCCGGGGTCTCGAAGAACTCGGCGAACACCTTCCGCACGAGATACGTCATGATCTGACGGTTGGCCCAGGCGTAGTTGGCGGCCGACCGCATCGCGCCGAGGTATCGCCGTCCCTCGGGCGACTCGACGGGCGCACATACGAGCTGCCGGTCGGGAAGCTCGATCCCATACTTGCGCGGTGCGTTGCGCAGCTCCTTGATCGCATCGTCGCACACCTGGTAGCCCAGCCCGCGCGAGCCCGAGTGGATCATCACGCTGACGTTCCCCTCGACGAGCCCCATCGCCTTGGCCGCCACGGGGTCGTCGATGCGCTCGACGACCTGAATTTCGAGGAAGTGGTTCCCACTGCCGAGCGTGCCGCACTGGTCGTGACCCCGCTCGGTCGCGCGCTTCGAGACACAGTCGGGATCGGCCCCTTCGATTCTCCCCGTCGCCTCGGTCATATCGAGGTCGCTCTTCCAGCCGTACCCCTTGTCGACGACGAAGTGCGACCCGTCGGCCATGATGCGCCGAAGCTCCTTGCTGTTGAACTTGATCACGCCGCCACGACCGACACCGCACGGCACCGTCTTGAACAGCTTCTCGATCAGTGGTTCGATACGCGGCTGGACGTCGTCGAGGGTCAGGTTCGTGCTGAGCAGCCGGACGCCGCAGTTGATGTCGTAGCCAACTCCGCCGGGGCTGATTACTCCACCCTGGGAGGGATCGGTGGCCGCCACGCCGCCGATGCAGAACCCGTATCCCCAGTGTATGTCGGGCATGGCCAGGGAGTGCTTCACGATTCCGGGAAGCGTTGCGACGTTAGCCACCTGCTCGGGCGATTGATCCTGCCTGACGGCCTCGATCAGGACGTCGTCAGCGTAGATGATCCCGTCCACGCGCATGCCCGGCCGGGCCGACTTCGGAATGCGCCAACTCGTCTCGTCGATCCGTTCGAGCGGTCCTTTGTAGGCTTGAGACATGGCTAAATATCCACAATCAGGGTGGCTTCAAAGCCACCGGGTATCGAACGTACGTCAAGTCCGTGGTAGGTTACCGCTTTGACCTCGCGGTGTAAGTCGCTGCGCTGCGCGTCGAGCGTCGCGGTCTGGATCGTGGCGGTAAGGCGATGCTCCGTGAAGACCGCATCCTCGATGGATGTGACAATGCGGGCATCACGATCGAACAAAGTCAGGATCTCGGCCAGGTAGTCGCGTAGCAGCACGGGCGCATCATCGCCGGTTAGGTCAATCGTCAGCGGCTCCGCCGTCTGGCCGGGTTCGAGGTCACCGATGACGGCGTAAAGGCCTTCACCGGCCGGCGCGAGCAACTCCGGCAGCGAGGCGGCGCGCACCCGGATGCCCATGTCGGCCGTGTGGTCGAAGAGTTCGAAAAAGGGCTTCATCGTGTGTATTTAATGCCCGGGTACGGCAAAGGGCAACAGGTCTGTACCGAAGCGTTGAACGAGGAGCGCGAAAATGCGAAAACCGGTCGTAGGCGTGATGGGTGGATCCAAGGCTGCACCGAAGGTCGCCGCGATGGCCGAGCGGCTTGGAGAACTGATCGCCGGGCGTGGATGGGTTCTGCTCAACGGCGGTCGAAACCGAGGAGTGATGGCCGCTTCAGCGCGAGGTGCGAAGCAGGCCGGTGGCACGGTGATCGGCATCCTGCCGGACTCGACGAGTTCGAAGGCGTCGCCCGATCTGGATATCGCAATCGTTACCGGAATGCGTGACGCCCGAAACCTGATCAACGTACTGTCCAGTGACGTCGTGATTGCCTGCCCCGGAGCGTTGGGAACGATGTCGGAGATCGTGTTGGCGCTCAAGCACGGAAAACGAGTCATCCTGCTGGGCTTCGACGCCTCGCCACAGCTTGACAAGTTGAGTAAACGCAAGCAGCTCACACAAGCCGAGACCCCCGAGGAGGCTGTCGAGCAGGCGGCGGAAGTGCTTTGCCAAGCTGCTGACGCCTGAACAATCGCCGGCCTGCGCAACGCCGCTCACTCACGCGAGGCACCATCCGGCAGAGGTGGATCTTCCTTGATCATGATGGTCGACACCTTCCGATCACCCTCACCGAGCGTCAGGACGAGCTTGCCGTCGAGATGGCGCCGGACGCGATAGCTCTGCTGTTTCTTCCCTGCCTGCATAACGTCCAGTGTGAACCCGTTCCAGCGATATTGGCCCGTGCTGGTGCGATTCTCACCCTCGTACAAGCAGGTGGCCGTGTAGTTGTGATCCCGATCGAAGCTCATCCGTTCGATCGGAAAGGGCAGGCCTGGTGGATCGACGGCGATCGTCTTCCACGACCCGGTGATGCTGCAGCCACCGCACCCCACCAGGAATATCAGCACGACGAACGCGCGGAGCACACGAAGGCCTTGTGGCGGTGTGGGTAAGCCGGTTCCGATCGGGTTTGCGTCCGACATCGTCTTGCAGCCTAGAGATAAGGGCCTGTTACTCTCGTCCGGAGACGACGATCACGACGACTTCAGTATCCTGCTTCATAGGGCCTTGTCAAACCACCGAGCCCAGATTCGACACGGTCGGTATAGGCTCCAGCTAGAGCGGTTCTCGTTTTCGTATGTCGTAGGTGGGACGATTCGTGTCCACCACGGCCAAAGCCATGGGCCACCTACCCACATTGTCGAGGTTCGCCTAATGGACTTTAACTCGCGATCCCTCTCGGCGCCGGCGGGGGTGGCACCATCCTGACACTGATAGAGGAAAGGGCGGGAGCATCGTACTCCCGCCCTTGTTTGTCCTACCCCTCTGCTACAGAGCTTCCGGCCGAATTACCGACAGGTCCAGGTCTTCTTATCACAGCTCTTGCAGCAATCAGCGTTCGAACTGCAGGGGTCGCCCGTTACCCCGCATGCAACGCAGTCCGGATCATTGGTGGAATTGCAGTCCGGACCACAACAGCCATCGGCCAGACCGCACGCCGCCCAAGTATTATAGCAGACACCTTCCACACAGGTGTCTGCTGTGCAGGGTTCGGAGTCATCGCAGTCAGCAGGGGACGTGCAACCGCCGCCGGCTGGATCAAGATACTCCGCCACGTCGTCGTAATAGAACGCCAAGGCCCCGTCGACCGTGGAATTCGTGGGCGCCCCGGCGCACACGTCGGCGCAGTCGTAGCCACAGCAGCCGAAAAGCTGGCCAACGATCTCGCCGGAGCTGTTTACGACGGGCGAGCCGCTGCTTCCACCATCGGTGGCGCCTTCGACGTCAGCGCTGTAGATGAACTCTCCTCGCGGCATCCCCGTGCAGGTCCCGGTACTCGCATCGACCTCGTGGTGGGAGTAGACCTGCGGTCCGTAATTGGGGTTGCTGACCCGGTGCAGGTCGGCGCCGTTGGTGAAGGCGATGGGTGAGTTGTTCCACCCGAGGAACGTCGTACCCGACGGCGGGTCCTCGTTCAGCTCCAGGAGCGTAAAGTCGCCATCACGGCTCGTTGCCAAAAGGGTGGCGCCGATGCCGTCCGGCGTCGAAGGCCATGGTGGACACTCCCCGTTGCACGAGGATGTGGTGTAGAAAAAGTACGTCTCCATGCTACCGGCTGCCCTGCTCTTGTCGATGCAGTGATTGGCCGTCAGGAACAGATTGCGTTGCGTCGTGTTATCCGTGTCCGCAATCAGCCCGCCCGTGCAGGTGTAAATGAAGGCTCCGGAAATCCACTCCATCTTCGCGATGGCGGCCTGACTGGCCGGTGCGACGCTGCCGCAATTCGCATCCAGGACGCACGATGGATTGTCGCAGTAGTTGTCCGGCCAACTGGCTTGCGGAACTGCAAAGGGCCTATGTGGCTGGATAACACCCACGCGATCGATGACGAATCGCACTTTGGCCCGGTCCTGGACGCTGGCCGGCCCCTCATGCCGCACTTGAATCAATGCGGTCTGAGAGAAGACCGTGTGCGTCCAGAAATCACCGTCCGAGTTGAGGCCAACGCCTTGGTACGGGCCTTGGGCGTTTCCTTCCGGGCTGAAGATGTACATCGCAGCACCATCGGGAAGGGAGAAACCGCGCAGATGCACGCGCAGGCCCTCAGCCTCAGGTGACGAAATCGCCATGGTCCACGTAAAACCACCATCTACCGTGTCCTCGAAGACGCCGTCGGATTGCCCGTGTCCGAGCCCGGCAACATTCACCGGCCTGATCGACTTGACGACGCCGATGCGAAGGGGAGGCGCCGTGGGTGTCGCCAAATCAGTCCGGTCCTGCTGCGTCAGTTCGACGCGGATCGGTTTGTTGAGAGCCCCTTGCGGCATCGCCGCGGTGAGCTGTTCGTGAAGCTGCTCCTGGCGATCTAACAATTGCTCGACGCTAATGCCGTCGACTGATACCTCCGGTGCGACCCGGGTAACCGGCCGCTCCCCAGCCAAGGCAACGGCGCCGAACAGAAGCAACATCGCTCCTCCCACTACAAGCCGCACCTCCCTCGTTCTCCCGTGGTTCATAGCGTTCTCCCTTTGAAAGACTTGCGCTGCCGGCCGGCTACATCGCCCAGCCAGAACACTGAGACGCGCATGTACACACCTGCCTACCCTGGGCTCTCGACGAACGGACGCCCAGAACGGACCCTAACCGATTTAGAACGACGCGAATACGAACTACCTGGGCAAACAGGTTACCGTCCACGGATGCCCCGGTCAACGATTTTCTCTGTTAAGTTGCGCCCCTGGGTGTGACCATATTTTGTGGCATCGTGTCATTCTGTCGTCCTGCTGAGATCGTAGCGGCCTGCGTCCTCGCAGGCCGTTCTCCCGGGCAAGTGCTATTGCGAACGACGGCCGGCGGGGACGCCGGCCGCTACAGAACGACACTAATTATTCGCATGTACCACAGAGAATGGCCGCCCCCCACCCCCCTCGTCGGCTGTGCCTCCCGAAAATGTCGTTCTGCGTTTTCGATCCCGAGAATCAACTAGGATGGCGGTTGCCGGGCAGGCTCTTGAGGTGATACGGCCGAGTGGATCGCGGAACGAGTGCCCCGTGTGCAGATGTAATAGCATCAAGGAGACCACTCCGGAGCCTGCAACGCTCCGCGCCGTCATGGAGATGCTCGGTTTGTCGGGTGAGGCGTTGCCGTGCCTCCGTCAATCCCCCGCTCCCGTCTTACCGGCGCCTTTTACAGCCTTTATGGCCAGTTGATGGGCCTTCTCCTTAGCCTGGTCAGAAGGAACCTCGACGTGCGGAATCACCCCTACTCCCTCCCAGTTGGTCTTGGTGATCGGATTCACCGCTCGGCCTTGAGGGATCTTCAGGGTGAAGTACTTGTTGAGCGTTTGGAAGCCCACCGTGTGGGCACCGCCGCCCGTGGTTTCTCCGACGATAGTCGCCCGCCCGAGATGCTTGAGGTCGTAGCTGAATTCCTCGGCTCCGGAGAAGGTGTAGCCGCTGGTCAGTACGTACACGGGCTTGTCCTGGCCGTAGTGCTTTCCGGGAACATCTTCCTCGCTGTAGGTGTGTGACACGATTCCGAAAGCACGGTTCTGGAACGTGTTTATGTGGACGCGTTCGTCGAACAGATAGCCGCACAGGAAATTGATCATGTTGGGTGAGCCACCGCCGTTCTCCGTCAGATCGAAGATCAGTGCATCAGTGTTCGCGACAAAGGCCATGGCCGCCGCGGCTGTCGGTCGAGCTTCCGAGGCACCCTCGAACTGGTTGAACTTGATGTAGCCCACGTTTCCAGGAAGGATCTCGACCTTCACGAAACCGTAGTTGTTCTGGGGCCTGGGTGCCAATCGGCTGCCCCTGGATGCGCGTTCGCCGCGCCGGGTCACCGGAATACGCTGGTCTACCCGCAGGTGCTTATCGTGACAGATGGCCCGAAGGTCTTTCGTGAGACGCTGCGCAAACTGGTAGGAGTAGTCGATGGCGTCGTACTCGCCGGTGGCGAGCCGGTTTCGGATGTCCTCGGCCATAGCCAAAGCTACATCCTCGAACACATAGCCTTGAATCAGTTCCTCCGCGATGCGGTTGACCACTCGAGCGCGAAGGTCATCATCGAGACGTTTGTTGCCGGCCGCGCTGGACTTGGGATCGACCGGTCCTTCAATTCGGATTCCCGACAGGCGGTGTGGAGGTTCTGCTTCGAGTTCGAAGGCGAGGTGCACCCATCCTCCGGCCCGCTTTGGCTCGACGACAACCAGAATGTCATTCTCCCCGCTGCTCAGAACGTTGCGCACCTCCAGCTTGCCCCACTCGGTGTGGTAGTTCATCCACCGTGCAACACGATCATCGAGAGGGCGCCGTCTCGACATGGACGCAGCCCGATGGTTGATTTCGAAGTTGCGTATGGCCTCCTCATCCCCGGTGTTGAACGCCGTGATCAGGGCTGTTGCGCGTTTGCCCGCTACGGTGTCGGGCATCGTTGACTTGTTGACGGGAGCACCTGAAGCTCCGGCGGAAGAAGCCAGTAGTGTGCAAACGATTGCAGTTCGAAGGCTCATGAGCATCTCTCCTGAGGTGGTCAAGCATTTGGCCCAATCATCCCTTTGATAGACGTGCATCGTAAAGGGATTCATTCAAGAACTCGCGTTGCGCGGGCGAATCTGTACAGCTTCTTACAAGAGGCTTGGACCGGTCACTTCGACATTGACGAAGCACCATGAAGCTCGGCACACGCCCGGCTTAGCGAAGCCGGGTTGTTCCATGCAACTCTCAACCGGGTGCGAGGTTGCCCTACGGGCTGCATGTGGGCGGATTGCCCGGTGCCGGAAAACCGGGGCCGGGGTAAGTATCACCCAGGAACGCACCGAGGCAGTACGTCACGTCAGTGATGTTGATGGATTGATCCGGAATCCGGTGGTCGCCTGCCGGGGAACCTTCGATGTCGGCTCTCACTTTCTGCACGTTGCCGGGCAGGTTTTTCCACTTGTCGAGGATGGCCGTAACGTCCACGATGCCCGTGCTGCCGTCGGGGGGTTTACACGGTGTAGTGCTGCAGTCCTGAATCAGGTCTGCCCAAGCGCTCTGAGTCAAGGTCATCGCAGTCGAGTAGCCGTCCTCCTCCGCAAGCGGGCAACTGTTCTCTACAACTTGGATGTCAAACACCCCGTCCGGAACAATACCCTCATCCCACACATGGACGATGTCATACTGAGACCAGTCCGTCCAGTAGGGATCGCAGCCGAGCCGGGCGCCCCAGAACTCCATGGAGGGCAGACCACCGACCGCGGGGGGGCACGGGCTCAGCTGAGCCACTCCCGCGTTTTCACAGTATTCCTGCGGCTGCTGGACCCAGAGCCTCGTTCCGGTCCAATGGCTGTAGTCGCCTGGAATGCTCTGGAACGAGACGCGCACCCCCTGCAACATTCCCTCGTCACCCGCGTGGAACGACAAGTACCGAATCTTCTGGCTGACCGGTGAGAACTGAAGGTCCAGCCGCTCCGGTTCTGCCGGCGAAGACTCGACACAAAGGCATTCGTCGGGGCGGTTGTCCTCAGGGTCCACATCGAGGCTGAAACCCGTGAGAATATCGCAGGTGTCGGCGACTCCGTTGCTGTTGCAGTCACCCGGGTATGCATAGGCATAAGCGGCACCCGAACTGCCGAGACCGAGAGAATCATGTCCGTCCGCTCCCAGGAACAGAGCGACCTCGCCCAGAGCCACGGCGGTCCCGAAGTTGTCGCCCCCATCCGGGTCGGGCATCCTGAACCTCGTGTCCAACTTCCAACTTCCTTCATCGTTCGGACGGATGAGGTAGGCCACGCCGCAATTGTCCCCCTCAGCACAATCGACCCCATGAGAGCCGGCCAGGCCGATATCATTGCGTATCGCCACGGACCAACCGACGTAGTCGCTCGCTTTGCTGTCGGCGATCGTGACGTTATCGACCTCGGTCCACGTCGAACCACTCCGCTCGAAAATGTATACAGAACCGCAGTTGGTGACTGTCTCCGAGCAGTCCGCCAGCGGCGCACCCACCATCGCCTGGCTCCCGTCCACCGACACGGACCAGCCGAACCAATCGTAAGACTGCGGGTCCGACGCAACCAGCTTCTGCTCCTGATTCCACGTTCCGCCGCCATACTTGAAGACGTACGCAGCACCGCAGGACGAGCCGGCACCACAAGCCACGGACTGAGCACCAACAATCACCGTAGTCCCACTCAGTGAAACCGATTTGCCGAAACCGTCCCCATCCGTCCCGTCCGCCGCCGTCAACGTCTGCTCGAGGCTCCACGTGCTTCCGCCGTACCGGAATACGAACGCCGCGCCGGGACCGTCAATACCACCTGATCCGCCTTCGCCGGGAGCACCGACGACAGCGACGTCACCCTCGACGGCCACGGCCGTACCGAACTCAACGCCCTGACCGGCAACCGGCGCCGTGAGCTTCTGCTCCTCGATCCACGTCACACCGCCATACCGGAAAACGTAGGCCGAACCCGCGTCCGTCTCGCCTCCGTCATCGTCACTAGGCGCACCGACCAAAGCCACGTCCTCGCCGATGGATACGGAAGTGCCGAACTTGTCACCCGAGCCCGCGTCGGACGCGGTCAACTTCTGCTCTTCATCCCAGCTTCTTAGGGGGGGAGGTCCCGGGGCAGTCAGGTTCCAACGATAAACATAAGCAGCCCCGCACTGGCTTCCCGCCAGGCACGGATCCTTGTGCGCGCCGACGATCGCCAGTTCACCTCCCGTGGCCACGGCATGGCCGAACGCCGCGCCGGCCTCTGCATCCGAGGCGATAAGCTCATTCAGGTCGCAACTGCGGACGGAGGGAAGAAGCTCGATCAAGGCGGCATCGATCTGGATTCTGCGCTGCGGCGGAGTTCCTCCTGCACAGTGCGGATCGACAATCGCGCCGGTCGACTGCAGTGCGGAGAGGATCATATCCACAGTGGCGTTGGGGACGGCGTGGCGGAGAACGGCCCACGCACCGGCGACGTGGGGTGCGGCTCCCGACGTTCCGGTTGCG
Organism: Planctomycetota bacterium; assembly: GCA_030622435.1. Taxonomy (GTDB): domain Bacteria; phylum Planctomycetota; class Phycisphaerae; order UBA1845; family UBA1845. Next base: position 4,180 of record JAUXGE010000036.1, on the reverse strand, counting down.
CTGCCATAATCGGAATCCGAGCCGGCCTCGGACGAGAGCACGCTTACGCCTGGAGCGAAGAGCTCGAGCATGTCCTCCTCGTAGTTGCTGCCGCCCCACTCGTCGTCACTGTCCCACGTGGCACCAACGGCTATTGCCGACGATATGCAGCCGGGAGCCGAGAGTCCGTCGCAATAGCCCTCGTTGCCGGAGGCGATCACCGTAGCGATCCCTGCGCTGCGCAGGTTGTCAATGACGGTCTTCATCGCCGAGTTGCTTGCGTCGCACGAGGCATCGCTCGTGTACTTCCCACCCCCAAGGCTCATGTTGATGGATGCAATATTGTACGAGTTGCGAAGGGTGTAGACGTACTGCAAGGCGGCGAGCTGATCGGAACTCCATGAGAAAACGCAGTCCGAGCCTGGGGGATTGCAATCGGGGTCGTTGTAGAACTGAGAGAAGACCTGGACGGCAATGATATCGGCACCCTTCGCAATACCGGCCCCGGGATTGTGTGGTCCGTTTCCCGTTGCGATACCGGTCGTCCACGTGCCGTGATCGGAGTACGGCCAGGTTGCGTGGTGCTCGGCCGCGTTAGGGCTTGAAGTATCGCTCGACAGGCCGTTGGGACAGTCTCCCACCCCGGTCGCATAGTCCTCGCCTCGCGCGAAACAGGCCTGGACGATGTCCTTGCCGCCAAAGAACGCATGTGTATCCCGGATGCCCGTGTCCAGGACGGCCACATAATAGCCCGTGCCGTCATAACCCAGGTCCCATGCGGCAGACGCGCCAGTGATGTTGACCGTGTTGTTCAGAAGGGGACGGGCCAGACGATCCTCGTCGATATCCAAGACCCCCGGCGACGCCTCGAGCGCCTCGAGTCCATCCTCCGACACAGTCAACGCCGCATAGGGTAGCGTCGCAAAGGTCCGGTTGACACTGTGGGGAATGCCGTCCAGCCTGCCCAGCTCGGCCTCGGCTATTGCGCCGATGGCCTCCGCAAGACGAGCGTCAGAAACCGACGCGATACTGCCATTGGCTGCCGCGATCGAAGCGGTAGAGAGAGCCTCATAGTCGGGCACGTCCCACTGGACGATAACGTGCACCTCACCCTCGGCCTGTGCCTTCGCCATAAGGCGGGCGAATTCCACGGCCCGTGCCTTATGCAATGCATCGCCGTCGGGTCGGAACTCGGGCGTGTCGGCGAGTAGTCGCACGCCCGGCACCGCGATGCCGATCGCGGCTCCAGCCATGACTGCAATCAAGCTACTCCAGCTCAGACGCTTCATATATTCCGCCTCCCAAAGGTTTGCATGTAATCAGCGCGGACCAACCCCAAAAGTACGGTCGCCAAGGAGGGTGATATCTGCGGGCACGACGACCTGCATCGGCCATCGCGCATGTTGACTTATCCCCCAAACCCCCTATGGGTCACGGCACAGACGGGCCGCATCCGCGACACCGACAGCCGAACCCCATCAAACCAACCGCCAGGTACTGCGCTAAAACACCGGGGACACCGGAATGCAAAGCGCACATTACCCTTGACGCTCCAGTCCCCCGATAATCTACTTGAGTGTATGCATTTGAACCAAGAAATGCAAGCTGCGAGCAGCTCTCACCTCGGGCGTCAACAGGCCGATCGGCAGGTTCCTCGCATCCCCACCGACGTCCGGAAAACAACCGGTTACTCGGTGCCTTCGTCAACGATTACATGCCTATCAGCATTCCCCCCGGAACAAGCTCGGGACCACTCTGACAGACTGTGTCACGATGTAACTCTCAATGACAAAATGGCAGTTTTGGTGCAACACGAGATACGTTCAAGCCCTCTCCTTGCGGGATCGCGCAGGAGAATACCGGAGTCTTTTGGCACGAGATACAACGCCGTCAGCGTCGGTCCTGGCGTGGAATGTGGCGGCCTGCGTGTGGAAACCACGCCCAGGGGGCTCGCGCATACAAGACACGCACCAATGTGCCGGGTTCACGCAGCCGGAGAGACGTCGAGCCGATTCTCGCTCAGGTCTTAATACCGAGGTCGGCCTTGGTGAAGAGTGAGTCGAACGCGAAACCGGCTCCTTCGATGTTCTCGCGAGCACCTTCCTGCCGGTCGATCACGCATACGATTCGCTCGACCTTTGCGCCGATCCCCGTGATGAACTTGGCCGCCTCTAGCACTTGGCCGCCCGTCGTCGCGATGTCCTCGACGATCAGGACGGAATCGCCGTCGGTCAGCTTCCCCTCGTAGGGCTTGCTCGTGCCGTAATCCTTTTTCGTGTTGCGGATTATGACAAAGGGCTGGCCCGAAGCCATGGACGTGGCCGCTGCCAGTGATACCCCACCGAGCTCCGCGCCGGCAATCAACGTTGTGGACTTGGCTACGTAGGTCGTGAACATTTCGCCGAGGGCACGAAGGATGTCAGGCTGCGTCTCGAAGAGGTACTTGTCGAGGTAGTAGTTGCTCTTGCGCCCGGATCGAAGGGTGAAATCACCTTCAAGGTAGGCGGCTTCCCGAATCCGTTTCGCCAGTTCGGTCCTGTCCATAATGCTCAACTCCCTTCTTTCCGGGTCTTAATTCGAATGTTCACACGAATAGCTCGCTCTTTCTCGCCAGCACACCTCGATACCTGCGGCGGATCGGTGTGACATGGGTTTTGATGAACTCATCCACCTGTTGCGGCGATCGACCGATGAACCGTTTCGGCGTGACCGCCCCCTTGATGTTCACGCCGGCAAAAGCCGGGTCGGATCCGAGACGCTCGAGCAGGTCGTTGTCCTTCCCCTCGATCTTCACACGAGCGGCGGCCGCTTGGGCATGCCGGCGAATCCTCTCGTGCAGATCCTGCCTGTCACCTCCGGCCGCCGAAGCTTCCATCAGGATGTTCTCACTGGCCATGAACGGAAGCTCCTCCGCGAGCCTCGCTTCGATGACTTTCGGGTACACGACCAACCCGCGGGAGACATTCGTCACGATCCGGAGCATCGCGTCCGTGGCAAGAAACGCCTCCGGAATGGTGAGGCGCTTGTTGGCGGAGTCATCCAACGTCCGCTCGAACCACTGCTCGGCCGCCGTCTGATAGGGGGATTGCACGAGCGACAGGACGAAACGCGCCAGACTGGTTGCCCGCTCGCACCGCATGGGGTTTCGCTTGTACGGCATCGAACTGGAGCCGACTTGAGCAGTCTCGAAGGGCTCTTCGATCTCCTTCAAGTTGCAGAGCAACCGAATGTCGTTGGCGAACTTGTGGACGCTGGCTGCGATTCCCCCCAAGGCGGCCACGACCTGAGCATCGACCTTGCGCGAGTACGTCTGACCGGTGATCGGCTCGACCTGGTTGAAATCGAGCCGGCGAGCCACATCGGCTTCGAGCTTCAACACACGATCGTGATCGTTGCCGAGTAACGCGAGGAAGCTCGCCTGAGTGCCGGTTGTGCCTTTGACACCCCGAAAGCGAAGAGACGCAAGCCTATGCTCTACCTCATCCAGGTCGCGCACGAAATCGTAGCACCACAGCGCCGCCCGCTTACCGACAGTCGTCACCTGGGCCGGTTGATAATGCGTGAAGCCGAGCGTAGGCCTCGCCCGATGCCGCTTCGCGAAGGTCGCCAGGGCGTCGATGACGCAGGCATGCCACTCCGCAATCAGACGAAGCGCGTCGCGCATGATGATCAGGTCGGCGTTGTCTACGACATACATGCTGGCCGCCCCCAGGTGGAGGATGCCGCGGGCCTCGGGCGCGATATCGCCCCAAGCGTGCAAATGCGCCATCACATCGTGCCGAAGTTTCTTCTCGTAACGGGCTGCGGCCGCAAAGTCGATATCGTCAAGGGTCTTCTCGAGCCGGCTGATCTGTCGAGTGGATATCTTGAGTCCTGCGGCACGTTGGGCCTTTGCCAAAGCCAGCCACAGCCGTCGCCATGTGAGGATGCGGTGCCGCGCGCCGAACAGCTCGCTCATCCGCCGGGAGGCGTAGCGAGCAACAAGTGGCGATTCGTAGACGTCGTGACTCGGCATGAATCCGATCGAATCCGTGTCATCCCAGGGGCTGACCACAAGCCCCGATGCGGGTATTCTACCGAATCGGCCGCCGTGGGCTACCATCGTGTCGCGTGTCCCGCCGAAGAGGGTGCGGCCCAAATTGGGTGGCGAATCCGTGGAGGGTGGCATGGGCAAGGGCCGCCTCAGCAGGCGTTTCCAAGT
>JAUXGE010000178.1 GCA_030622435.1 Planctomycetota bacterium | reverse complement strand
CTTCAGACCCCGCCTCGCGGCGGTAGCCCTTGCGCTTCGTTCGCACTTCACCTCCATCAGGTTGTGCAGGGGACTTGCACCCCCAGGTTATCGAACATGCTCGGCACACCTACTCTCTTTCAGCCTTTCAGGCTGAGGATCGGTCCGCCCGGAAAGACGAACGGGCACCGTCGGGCGAAGCCCGACCTACGGCTACGGCGATTGAGGGTTTGATTGAGTGAGCGTTGATCCTACGAGTTCGGTGCCTATTTACCGGCAGATCGTGGAGTACGTGCGTCGTGCGGTGGCGGCCGGCGTCCATCGGCCGGGGGAGGCGATTCCATCGTTGCGAGCCATGGCACTCGATCTCGGCATTAATCCGAACACTGTCCAGCGGGCTTACGAGGAACTCGAGCGAGAAGGGGTGATCGAGGCTCGAAAGGGGCTGGGGATGTTCGTAACGAAGAGCGGCGTGGCGTCGGCCAGGACCAAGTCCGAGGCCTCGGTGTTCGCAGCTTTCAACCAGGGGATCCGCGCGGGCAAAGCGGCCAGAATGCCGGCGGGCCGTATTCGGGCGACTTTCGACGAGGCCTGGGCAGATGCCAACACCAAACGGAGTGGCCAATCATGACTACGACGGACTCATCGTGCCCGCTTGCGATCGAGACGGCGGGTCTGACCAAACGCTTCGGTGGCAAGCCTGTCGTGAAGGATCTGGCGCTCCGTGTGCCGAGTGGGACAGCACTCGGGTTCATCGGCCCCAACGGAGCCGGCAAGACCACGACCATCAGGATGCTGATCGGCGTGCTGCGGCGGGACGCCGGGCGCGTGGACGTCCTTGGCGCCGACCCGGCCGTGGATGCGCTGGCGGTAAAGCGGCGGGTCGGCTACGTGCCTGAGCAGCAGTTCATCTACCGTTGGATGCGCGTCGGCGACGCGATCAGGTTCTGCCGCTCCCTGTTCCCGACGTGGAACGACACGCGATGCACGGAGCTGCTGAAGCTCTTCGACCTCGAGCCGGACAAGAAGGTCAAGCACCTCTCCAAGGGGATGGCGGTCAAGTTGTCCTTGTTGTTGGCCTTGGCGCACGAGCCGGAACTGCTGATTCTCGATGAGCCGATGGCGGGGCTGGACCCGGTTGCGCGCGAGGAGTTGCTGGACGGCGTTCTGCGGACGGTATGCGATCGTAAGCAGACGATTCTTTTCTCGAGCCACACGTTGAGTGACGTCCAGCGTTTGGCGGATGCGGTGGGGATCATCCACGAGGGGGAACTTCTCGTTCACAGCGAGGTCGACGCGCTACTGCACGATGTCAAGCGAATTCGGGGCGTCTTGAAGGACGGGGCCGCGCCGAAGGTGCTGCCCGAGGGGATGATCTGGCAGCGTGTGAAGGAGCGCGAGTGGTTGCTGACGGTCAGGGGTTTCTCGAGGGACGTGGTGGAACGTCTTGCGGCCGAGAATGACGTGCAGCAGGTCGAGGTGATCGATCTGGGACTGGAGGAGATCTTCAAGGATTTCGTTCGCGGTTGGAGGGCGTCACGATGAGAGCGCTGCTTTGGAAGGACTACCGGCAGAATCGGAAGATGCTGATCGCGGTTGGAGTGTTTCTGCTGATCCCTTACGCCATCGCCATCATCGCGGGCACGGTGGAGCGATTGAGGTTGCACGGGGAATACGACTCCTACACCACCGTGAGTTGGAACCAGGTCTTCTTCGGGGCAAGTCTCTGGAGCCTCATACTACTTGTTCCGGCCTGTGGGTTTATCGGTGGGAACGCCGTTGCCGGAGAGCGGGTGGACCGTTCGGCTGAATTCACTGCGTACCTTCCGATTTCACGGCGGTCGGCCATTATCAGCAAGGCCTTGCTGGCAATAGGGGCCTGTGTCGTAGCGGCTTTGGTCAATGCCGGCATTGCTTATGTGACGACCGGTTGGTGGTTGTTGGCTGAAGAAGTGCGAGAACTGCGCGACGTGCGCATGATAGGAGAAGCAGTATGGTTCGGGGGAGCCACCGTGGTGCTTATCTTCGGGATTTCATGGCTCGTTTCGACACTTACAAACTCGCCACCTATCTCCGCCGCTTCCGGGATCGGATCCGTCGTGCTTGTGGCCGGCACGCTGGCCCTCGTTGACTACATCGGTGGCGCGAGGGAACCAATAACACTCGAGGGCTGGTATGCAGGGTTGTGTTTTGTCCTCGGGATCCTCGGTTTCGCATTCGGCATCGTGTACTACTTGCGACGTGTGGAGCCGTGAACAGGGAGCACTACCGGTGTACGCCGTAAACAACACTCCGAACACAAGAGACAGATCCATGACCACAGACACGGATTGTGCCTTTGCGATCGAGACGGAGCGTCTCACCAAGCGGTTCAGTGATAAGGCCGCCGTGGACGATCTTACCCTCCAGATTCCCGTCGGGTGCGTGTACGGTTTCATCGGACCAAACGGGGCGGGTAAGAGCACGACCATTCGGATGCTTATGGGTGTCCTTCGGAGAAGCGGTGGGGAGGCGTCTGTCCTGGGCTTCGATCCCGGCGAACGTCGCGAGGCCATGCGACAACAGATCGGGTATGTGCCGGAGCTGCACTTCATCTATCGCTGGATGCGCGTGCGTGACGTGATCAGGTTCTGCCGTTCGCTGTATGCGACGTGGAACGACCAGGTCTGCGCGGACCTGATGAAAATGTTCGAGCTCGATGAGAAGAAGAGAGTCAAGGAGTTGTCCAAGGGTATGGTGGCGAAGCTGTCGTTGATAGTCGCGATTGCTCACGAGCCGGAGCTGTTGATTCTCGACGAGCCGACGTCGGGGCTCGACCCTCTCGTTCGCGAGGAATTTCTGGACGGTGTATTACGCACGATCTGCGAACGTCAAAAGACGGTTCTGTTCTCGAGTCATACGCTTAGCGACGTGCAGCGTCTTGCCGATCGGGTCGGCATTATCCATGAGGGACGTCTATTGACCGACTGCCCGACTGACGAGCTTCTGACGGGCACCAAGCGTATTCGTGCCGTGTTACGCGACGGCTGTGCGCCCGGCGAGCCACCGGAAGGGACGGTCTGGCAGCGGCTGGATCGGCGAGAGTGGCTTCTTACCGTTCGCGGTTTCACGCCGGCCGTGGTGGAGAGGCTTCGTGCGGAGAACCCGGTGGAACATGTGGAAGTAATCGACATCGGCCTCGAGGACGTGTTCAAGGACTTCATCAGGGGTCGGAGGGTACTGGCATGAAAGCGCTAATCTGGAAAGACTTCCGGATCAACATGTTCGTGCTGAGCTACGGACTCGTGTTTCTGTTCGGTTCTCTCATTGTCTGTGCGGGCATCAATCTGTACGCCGATTTGCGATACGGCGCATTGGTGCGGTATTGGCCTGATATGCTGGTTCTGAATGCCTCTTTCGGTCTGGCATTCCAGTTGTTGACAGTCGTGATGCTCGGCGGGTGTTCCGTGGCGGCCGAGCGTGCGGACAGGTCGGCCGAGTTTCTAGCCTATTTGCCTCCGTCACGTTGGACTATCATTGCGAGCAAGGCCATCCTTGCAGTTGGTGCCGGGTTGTTCATCTGGTTGGCAGATCTGGCTATCGCCTATTGGATCGCGCCTCTGGCCGGACCCATTGCCGAGGAACTGGTCACGTTCAGGGGTACGATCATCCCGGCTCTGACGGCTTCTGCCGTTTTGCTTTTCGGTGCGGCTTGGTGTGCATCGACCTTCGCGCCGAGCCACGTACTTGCGACCGGGGTCGGCATTGCCGCGCCGATATCGATTCTTTGTTTGCTCACTGCGATCGAGTATTCCTTTAACCTTCGAGCGTTCGATTTGGGCTCGTGGTACAGGCCGATTTGCATAGTGCTTGGCATCCTGTTGTTCATCGGTGGCACCGCTCATTACTTGCGACGTGTGGAGCCGTGACGGCGCGTGACATTGCTTTCCGGTGGTAAATAGAGGGAGATCTGAGATGGGACTTAGCCGAAGTGTCGGGTTGTGTGCGTTGCCGTTGTGCTCCCTGACGTTGTTCCTGACGCCTGTTGCTCGGGCGCAGTCGTCGAGCATCGATCGGACCCTCGCCGCACGTTATTTCAGTGAGGCCAAGGCGCTTTCGGATCGTGATGCCGGACGGTTGTGGGGCATGGAGATGTATGGTCCGATGCTGTTTGTAGAACCACACACACGAGCCATCGTGGCGAATCAGGCCGATGGTGAGGGACATCTCGAGGAGGAAGGAGGCGTCTTCGTCGGGACACTTCCCGCGGGCGAGTTGATGGGTAACACGGCCGTGACGTGGGCGGGCGTGCATTGGACGATGGTCATCTGGCCTCTCCCTAAAGACAAGAACGATCGGGCGTGCCTTATGGCGCACGAGCTGTGGCATAGGATCCAGAACGATCTCGGCATCCCTGGATCGGGGTTTGCGAACAAGCATCTGGACTCGCGGGACGGGCGGGTATGGCTTCGGTTGGAATGGCGCGCGCTGGGTGCGGCACTTCGAAGTTCGGGCGATGGTCGCCGCAACGCCGTTGAAGATGTGCTCACGTTTCGGGCCTTTCGTCGATCTCTGTTTCCCGAGGCAGCCAAGGACGAACGTGCTTTGGAATTGAACGAGGGTCTGGCCGAGTACACGGGTATTCGACTGTCCACAGACTCCTACGAGTCTGCGGCCGCACGCGCGGTGAGAAATCTGCGACACGGCAAGGGGTACGACACCTTTGTGCGGTCCTTTGCGTACGCGTCCGGGCCGGCTTACTGTCTTCTTCTGGATAAGGCGAGTCCGGACTGGCGCAAGAAGCTGAAGGGCAGTGACGATCTGGGTGTGTTGCTGATGAAGGGGCTGGGCTTGAACGTTCCGGCTGATCTCGAGGTCGAGGCGAAGTCGCGCGCGAAGGCGTATAAGGCGGACCAGCTCATTGCCGAGGAGGACCAGCGCGAGTCAGCTCGGCGGGGCCGTGCCGGTCAGCATCGCCGGCGCTTAGTGGACGGTCCGGTGCTCGTTCTTCCTCTGCTCATGATGAAAATCCAGTTCGACCCGCGCAATCTCGAACCGCTGGACGATCTCGGCACGGTCTATCCCACTGCTACGATCAGCGATGGATGGGGAACGTTGAACGTGACGGGTGGATGCCTGATCAGAGAAGGCTTTCTGCGTTCGAGCGTGGTCGTTCCGGTGCCTGCCGATCCAAAGGCCCGGCCTGTCTCTGGTGACGGTTGGACCCTCGATTTGAAGGATGGCTGGGAGCTTACGCCGGGAGAACGTCAGGGGGACTATGTCGTGAGAATGGCAAGCAAGAAGCCGTGACGGGCAACGATTTCGGATTGGGGATTTCGGATTGGGGATTTTGGATTTCGGATTTTGGATTGGCGATTGGCCGCTCCCTTACGGTCGCGGTTCGGATTGTGGATCGACCGTCTGTTCCGAGCCGCGACCGTGAGGGAGCGGTTCCTCACGGCAGACCGTGCGCTCCATCGCGACCGGTGACGCGGTCGCTTGTGTGCCACTGCTGTGTCAGCAGTGCGGGTATACGACTGTGGTTGCCGGACCAGAACACTGCTCACAGAGCAGTGGCACACATTCACCGGCTGGAAGCTTTTGTCACACAACCTCCCCCAACCCCTCCTTGGTAAGGAGGGGAAGAAGAAGCCGGCGCATGCTTGGCGTTGCAGGGTGTTGCAGGGCGTTGCAGGGAGTTGCAGGACGGGAAGACCACCCCCAAGAACCAGGCTGAATCCTTCGGTAATCCACCGCCTCTGGCGGTGAGACTCGAAAAGGCTCTGCCGTTCCGGCGTTTCTTGCAGATGGAACTGGAAAGTGGGTGGGATGTGACGTGCCACCGGAGCTGGGCAATGGCTGGGTCGACATGACGAACACCATAACGCTCGCTACTGCGTTGTGGAGGGGTCGCAACGAGAAGGATCGGCGTGGGGCTGCTCTGGAAAAACGATCGCGGTGGGTGCCGGGAGAATGGAAGGAGCACGCGTGGGCTTCTGGCGGGATGTACGACAAGCGTGGCACGCAGATCAACCCTCGGAATGAGTGGCATGCCCCAATGCCCCCCTCAGGGGGGCTTCCTCAGGCCACCCGCTCTGCGGGTGGTACCTGACTTCAACGATTGTCAGCACACAGCAACGGAGCGCGCTGGGCCTGACAGACACCAGGAGCCGTTTCGTTCCACGGGTAGCGGGATGGTGAAGGCTAAACCCCTCGGATACTACGTTCGCCACCGGGGCCGGCCGCTACGAAAAGGCCGAAAGCGCTCTAATAGGCGAGGCGGGACTCGAACCCGCCCAGAAAACCCCGAGTAATCCCGACATTTCGCAGGCAGGCGGTGCAGAATCCGGTGCACTCGGTGCTCCGGACGGCTCGTCCGACCCCGAATTGATGGCTGTCGTGAATGCCTGGCCCGAACTCCCGGAAGCGATCGGGGCAGGCATCGTGGCGATGGTCAGATCGGCGGGCGAGCGGAAAGCGTGATGATCTACACCGCGGATGGACCGTGGGTCAACCGCCGGAGCCATGCCTTAGAAAATCCCGGAGTCTGCGGTAGAGCCCCAGCAACCATCCATCCATCCAGAGATTCTACGGAAGAACCTGTTTTACAGACCCTAGAGCAAGCTCTATTCTTCTGTAGCGGTTGGGACGTGTTTTGGCCCGCAGCTTACAGAGATTCTGGTGCTACACAAAACCGGAGAATGCTGTAAGGGTGCTCGAACGACGGTGCTATTCCCGGCCGAAGGCGCTTTGGAATGCGGCGAAGTCCTTCAGATCAACATCGGTGTCGTCGTCGAAATCACACCACATGGTGCAACGAATGTTCACGTATGTGCCGGGCCCGCTCCGCCTGGTGCACGGATAGTAACCTACGTTGACGTTGCCGAAATCGATGATGTCGATGACGCAGCTTTGGTCGACATCGCCGAACGGCGCACCGTTCGCCGTGATGCGCATCCCAAGAGGCGTGTAATCACAGATGTCGGCGCCGTTCTCGACACCGTCATTGTCGATATCGGTGTCGCACCCGTCGATCTGCCCGTCACCGTCGAAATCCGGATCGCATTCGTCGGGAACGAGATTGCCATCGCAATCACCGGCAAGTCCGTCGCGCACCTCACACTCATCGACAAGATCGTTGTCATTGCAGTCGGGATCGCATTCGTCCGGAATGTCATTGTCGTTGCAGTCCGGACTTTGCCCACAGCCGGGCACGCTGCACGGACCCTGCTCGTGCTGGCAATCGACGTCGCAGCAATCCGGAATCCGGTTTGCATTGCAGTCGTTGGTGGGATACTCCACGGAACAGGTGGCATACCCGACCCGCGAGCAGCCGTACTCGATAAGCATGTAGCCGTCCATGCCCCAATCCGGGCTCCACGAATTGCGCAGAATCCACGCACCCTCCGTACCCAGAGAGTCGTCCCAGCCTACCAGAACGATGGAGTGGTTGATCTCCCCGGTGACACAGGCATTGAACACACCCTCTTCATAGGCGTGGAACGCCTCACTGACGTGAACGCAGGCGGTCACCGGGCCGTGGTCGAAGATGGCTTGCTTGATCTGACTGACTGTAGCTGTGCCGTGTTCCGAGCCAACCACCGCCCAGGAGGGAATCGCATACGGGCGCGGTGAGGCGTAGGGGCAAGCGATGCAGGCAAGGTCAGCGGCCGCATAGGGGAAATTCGCCTCCGGGACGGCTCCGCTTAACCCGCAGAAGTCAAGCTCGCCGTCGATCCTCATGTACTCCAAAGCCGTGGTGTGCCAACCACCGTCTTCGCAGTTCCCCGCTTCCGTGCAGCTAATCAGCCATTGCTCGGAAAGGTCGACGCCAGGCAGGTCACAGATGCCGTCGGGTGGGCAGTCGACGTCCCTGACACACGGGTCTCCAGGGGCCGCACCCCCAACACAAACGCCTACGCTGGCTACGTTGAGCCTTATTGCGCTTTCGACTGCACCGACGGCCCCGAATGCCCAGCAACTCCCACAATTGCCCTGGTTCCTAATCGGTGAGCAGCCGTCGTAGTCGCGCCAATCCCAGGCGGCAGGCAAGTCGCGCTGTACGGGGCGTACATCAAACACGGCGTTGGAACGCCAATCGGGAGGTTCTACTGTACCGCACAACTCGTGCAGGGGGCGGCGGGTGGCCTCGCTCTCGGCTACCGTGAAGGTCCAGCCCTCGGTTTTGCCCCGCTCTCGAAGGGCGGCAATGTCATCCGGCGTAAGCGGGCCGGGCATAGTGTCCGTCTGAGCACGGGTTATCGACGTGCCAAGACCGATAGCCAAAACGAGGGCCACAGGTACCGCAGACTTCTTTGAGAACATGATTCCCTCTTCGCAACAACTGAGTCCTTGTCAATTACCCTGTTGAAATCAGACGAACACAGCTTATCAGTTTGTTGTACTGCAAGTCAAACCCTGCACAGTAGTACCTTGCTTGTCAGACTGTAAATTGGTAGCGCCAAGGAGGGATGTCCTACGGGGATCCCGGGCTCAGGAAGGTCCTCGGAGGACCACGAGCTTCTTGTTCAGCTCTTGCTGATGGCTGAAATCCGAGACGTGACCGTTGTCTACCTCGACAGGGCCGCGGACGATACGAACGCGCAGACGGCTTCCGCGGCTACCGCAACGGATCCTCACCCCGCCGCCTGACCCTCGGCAGCGGCAAGGTCGCACTCCAGACGCCGCGTGTACGCGACACCCCGCCCGGCCAGGAGCCGTTCGAGCCGAAGATCATCCACAAGTACCAAAGGCGTAGCGATACGATTGACGAGACCTTCATGAACTTGTTCGTCGAAGGGCTGGCCACCCGCGACTTCGAGCCCTCGTTACGCCTGTTGATGGGCGAGCAAGCACCGTTGTCACCCAGCGTAATCAGCCGGCTCACACAGCGGTTCAAAGCACAGTACGAAGCGTTTGCGTGCGATTTGGCAGGCCGGCAGCGAGTCGGAGGCTCGGAAGTTGGCTGCGAAGGTGGTTCACGATCTGTCGGCGGTTGGTTACGATCGTGCGGCCCGGTGCCTTGAAGATGATCTGGATCGATGCCTGACGTTCTATCAGTTCCCGGAGGCGCATTGGGCGCATCTTCGAACGACCAACGTGATTGAATCGCCCTTTGCCTCGGTCCGTTTGCGCACGAATGCGGCCAAGCGTTTCAAGAAGACCAAGAGCGGCGTTTACCTGATGCACGAGGTGATGAAGCGACTCGAGGGGCGCTGGCGTCGCTTGAAGTCGGCGCACTTGTGTGCGAAAGTGCCTCTACCGGAGAAAAAAGCAGCAAAGGTTGCGTAGCAACACCCGAGGATGCCCTCAAGCAATTTACACCGGATTTGCAACTACCTCTGGACGTTCCCGATGAGCAATGCTTCAGGCAGCGTAGTCGGTATCCGGCCAGGGCCAGCGCACATTAAACCCCTTGTGTCGTAAGGACTTGCATCAAGAACTCGTTGCTCCAGCCGGCGATTTGGCTCTTTCCCTTGATGCTGTCGTTCGCGGGGT
>JAUXGE010000276.1 GCA_030622435.1 Planctomycetota bacterium | reverse complement strand
TGCCGTAGCTTCATGAGGGCCTCCTTGACCTCGGGATCAGTTCGATTCCACAAGACCGATACTGTATCCCGACCGGTTCAAGGACGCCCTCGCTACGTTATCTTCAAGCTGCACCGCGCGGCACCCACCACAGACTTGTCCTGGTCGGGCAGACGGTAGCCCAGGTTGCTTAGCCCTCCCTCCGCTTGCCCATGCCACCCATCGTTAAACACATATACCCACAAGAAGGGGGGACGCTGCACGAAGACCGAGAATGCTCTATGAGCGCAGGAAGTACTCCATGAGTTCGTGGCCGGGATCGACCTGTAGATCACTCGAGGCGGCGGCGCGCTCCGAGAGGGGGCGTTGCAGCGCCGTCTGGACCGAGTGGCCCGCAAGACAGAACGGCGGTGGTGTGAGCGTGTGAACGCGACGCTCGACGGAGGTCGTGTGGTTCGGGGCTATCAGGATTCGCCACCGGTCGTGCTGTCGCAGCTTCTCGAGGAGCGGGCCTACGACATGCTCGTCAATTTGCTCGATGGCGGCGATCTTCGCATCGACGTCACCAAGGTGGCTTGCCTCGTCCGGGGCCTGGACGTGGACGATAACCAGGTCTGTCGAATCCAGGGCGGACGCCGCCGCTGCACCCTTCCCCGCGTAGTCCGTGTCGAGGAATCCCGTGGCAGCGGGCACGTCCACAAGTTCCATTCCGATGGTGAGGGCCATCCCCCGGATCAGATCCACGCCTGAGATCACTGCCCCCTCGATTCCGAATCGTTCCACGAACGGTTCGAGCCTCCTCGGCTTGCCCGGACCCCACAGCCAGATATCCGTGGCGGGGTTCTCACCAAGATCGCGGCGGACGGCATTGACGTCATGCTCCGTCAGGAGCTCGCCAGCGCGTTGCATTGCAGCCTTGATCCAGTCTGCTCCCGGTCCTTGTGGGAGATGCTCGGAGACGAGCCCATCGGGGAATGCGTAAGGCGGTGTACAAAGGGCGTCGAAATCGGGGACGTCCGATGCGACCATCAGGGCGCGATACGAAGATCCGCTGTGGAACTGACACCGCTTGTCACCAAGCTGATAGTTAAGCACGGTCACGAGCCGATCGGCCTCGGCCTGCGAGATTCGCCCGGCCGTGTAATCCTCCATGAGCTTGTCGGTAATGGTTACGAAGTTGCATCGAAACACGAGCCGGCCGGGACGGACCGGAATCCCCCGCGCGGCTGCTTCGAGCGGCCCGCGTGCAGCGTACTCCTTTCGAGTGTCGTATCCCAGAAGGGTAAGGGTGGACACGTCGCTATCGGGCGCGGATTGCCCCGGTGTTGTAGAGACACGCCCCTGTCGGCCGTTAGTGCCGATCCAATCGAGGTTGGGCGTCCGCGCCGCCTCCAGCGGCGTCTGTCCATCGAGTTGCTCCAAGGGTTCGTCGGCGGCACCATCGGGAAGAACGATTGCATATTTCATGTCTGATTCCATCTCTGTGTACTGCCAGGAGTCTAATCGTCACTGGCCAAGGGGCCAAGACGACAGCCGCGTGCGCGCGGCGCGCCTCTCGGCCTGCGTGATGCGGGATTGCCGTCTAGGGGGATTTACCCTGGCGACGGCAGGTCGTCAGCTTGCCATCCCGAGCCGTTCACGGCAGAATCATGTGTCGTCGCGCGTCAGGATGTGACAGGGACACAGCAACCAGCAGGAGGAATACCCCGTGGAGGTGGACGGCAAGAGCATCGAGTTTGACAAAGACGGTTTCATGGTGGATCCGGGTCTCTGGGATGAGGCGGTGGCCGCAGCCGTCGCCGTGGATGAGGGCATCGACGAGCTCTCGGAGACTCACTGGAAGATCGTCAAGTTCATCCGCGAGTACTGGAAGGAGCACGACCTTGCCCCACCCGTCCGCCTGATCTGCAAAGACCTCGGTGTCGGCGTGCGCGACATCTACAAGCTGTTCACGTCAGGCCCGGCCCGTGGGGCGTGCCGCGTCGCGGGTCTGCCGAAGCCCGACGGCTGCGTGTAAACGAGCCCCTTGCGGCAGAAGGTGCCCGCCGCGCTCATCGTCATGCACAAGTTACGGGGACTGCGTTCGCGTGCCCCCGGACGGAGTGTTTCGGCCTGTGGGGATCGGGCAAGCTGGGGTATCATGGCCGCATCATGCAATCAGTCTATTACATCGTACTGGTTCCCATGGTATACGCCGCACTGGCGGTGTTCATCCTGGGAACGCTCTGGCACGGCCTGCGCCTGATCGTAGGTCTGAAGCACGCCCTGCGGGTGGTTGTGGGGCCTGCGAAGAACCCCAACATGCTGCGCGCCGTGTGCGACGCGTTTCTGTCTCCTGCGACACTGAAGAATCACCCCGTCCGGTGGGTGTTCATGGTGTCGTTTCACATCGTGCTCTTTCTGACGATTCTGGGCCATCTCGAACTCGTCGGCGAGGTCGGAGTCATGCAGGTTGTCAGGCATGACGTGTTTCTGGGGGGTGGCATCCTGGGAATCCTGCTGTTTGCGGGTCTTTTGTTCTTTCTGTTTCGGCGCTTTCATGCACCCCTGGCGGCCATGTCGGAGCCGGGTGATTATTACCTATTGATCCTGCTGCTCCTGATCGTGCTCTTCGGATCCCAACTCCACCTCGCGCAACGCTTGTTTGACTACTCCACCATCGGCGTCGCGGAGTACCGAGAGTATCTTTCCGGCATCCTCACGTTCAGGCCGGCGCTCCCGGAGGTCTTCACGGAAGACTTCGTGGGCCATTCGTTTCTGCTCGTGCTGCATGTGTTCTGCGCAAATCTGTTCCTGATGTTGTTCCCATGGAGCAAGCTGATGCATGCGATCTTGGCGCTTCCACTGGCCAGGCTTCGACGGAGGTGACGTCGGTGTCGCCGCAGGCCGACAAGGAATCCGATTCCCGTGACAAAGAGAAACGATACGCATGAGTCCACAGAGGTGCCGGGAGACGAGGGCAATCCGGCGCCGGAGCGAGGTGTAAACGCTGCCCTGGCGGAGTTGGCGGCCTCGGTACGCGGCTTCGGCGCGTTTCAGATGAACGCGTGTGTACGGTGCGGGTTGTGCGCCGACACATGCCACATCTATCGCGCCGAGCCTGACGTTGCGAACTTACCGGCGATGAAGGCGTCGAGCATCACGAGCGTGTTCAGGCGGTACCACACGTTCCTCGGCAAGCGGCTGCCCGGGCTGGTCGGCGCGCGCGAGTTGACCGCGGAACGGATCGACGAGATCCGTGACGTCGTCTACGGCCGGTGCACGAGCTGCGGACGCTGCGCCTCGAACTGTGCGCTGGGTGTGGACTTGCGCCACATCCTCCAGGTCGGGCGCCGCATGTGCGCGGTGGCCGGCCGGATTCCTGAAGGCCTGCAGCGTACCGTTGACAACCAGCTCGAAACCGGCAATCAGATGGCCATACCACAGGAGGAGTTCCTTTCGACCACGGAGTGGCTCTCGGACGATCTGAAGCTGGAGATGGGCGATGATACTCTGCGTATTCCCGTGGACGAAAAGGGGAAGCGGATTCTGTACGTGATCAACCCCCGCGAGGTGAAGTTCTTCCCACTCTCCCTTATGGCGGCGGCCGGGGTCTTTCACGCGGCGGGTGAGAGTTGGACGCTCTCCAGCAAGGTGTTCGATGTGACCAACTACGGTTTCTTCGCGGGGGATGAAGCGTCGGCACGGGAACTTGTGAGACGGGTTGCGGAAGAGGCCGGCGCACTCGGGGTGGAGCAGATCATTCTCTCGGAATGCGGGCACGGATACCGTTCGTTTCGATGGGAGGGTCCGAGGTGGCTAGGCCGGGAATACGCCGTCCCAGTGAGCAGTGTGGTCGAGTTGCTGGACGAGTACATCGAGTGCGGTCGCGTCCAGGTGGATCGTGAGAAGAACGCCGAGCGTGTGACCCTGCACGACCCGTGCAACCTCGTACGCCTCGGCGGGCTCAGCGAGCCGCAGCGCCGGGTCCTCCGGAAGGTTACACTCGATTTCGTCGAAATGACTCCGAACCGCGAGAACAACTTCTGCTGCGGCGGGGGTGGCGGTATGCTCTCGATGAGCGAGTACGGGGATCGGCGCGTGGCATCCGGTAAGGTCAAGGCCGACCAGATCCGCGCCACCGGCGCGAAGATCGTCGCCACGCCCTGCCACAACTGTGCGGATCAGCTCATCGAGCTCTCGAAGAGATATCATCTCGGAGTGGAAATTCAGGCAGTCGTCGAGCTTGTGTACAACGCGCTGTGCTGATATAGGCGATGCCGAGCACGCGGCTCTCGGCTCGGGCCGTCCGAGTTTCCCGCGTTCGACACTCTCCAGAAGGAGGAGACGAATGACCAGGACTGTGCAGACCGACGCCAATGCCTCCACCGTCGAGGCCATCGCGGCCCTGATCGGGAACTCGCCGACCCTGGAGATTCACTACCGGCACCGCGGCAAACCCAGGCGGGTGTACGC
This sequence comes from Planctomycetota bacterium, assembly GCA_030622435.1. Lineage (GTDB taxonomy): Bacteria > Planctomycetota > Phycisphaerae > UBA1845 > UBA1845. The sequence continues at coordinate 1,981 of JAUXGE010000276.1, read as the reverse complement.
CAAGTACGACATCTTGAACATGACGGGCTCGATCAAGGACCGCATGGCGGCGCACATCGTCCAGACCGCGTACGATTCCGGTGAGTTGAACCCGGGCGACTCCATCGTGGAGGCTTCCAGTGGTAACACGGGCATCTCGTTCGCCGCGATCGGGCGCGCCTTGGGCCATTACGTTCGAATCTACATGCCGGATTGGCTGAGCCGGGAGCGCGTGCAGCTTATGCACAGCTTCGGCGCCGAGGTGATCCCCGTCTCCAAGGCCCAAGGCGGCTTCGTGGGCTCCATCGAGCTGGCCGAGGCCTATGCCCAGGAAAACGAGCATGTCTTCCTGCCCCGCCAGTTCGACAACCCCGCCAACACCGAGGCGCATGAACTCACGACCGGGCCGGAGATTGAGACGCAACTGGCCATGCTCGACCGTAAGCCGGATGCCTTCGTCGCGGGCGTCGGCACCGGCGGAACCGTCATGGGTGTGGGTCGCTTCCTCCGTCGCAACGGACGGTCCGTTGCCATTCACCCGCTCGAACCGGCCAACTCCCCGACGCTGCGCACCGGGCACAAGACCGGCCAACACCGGATCCAGGGCATATCCGACGAGTTCATCCCGTCCCTTCTCAACCTGGAAGAACTCGACGACGTCGTCGACGTGTGGGATGGCGATGCGATATTGATGGCTCAGACGCTGTGCCACACGCTGGGGCTGGCGGTCGGAATCTCCTCCGGGGCCAATATCATCGGCGCCATGCAGCTTGTCGAGAAACTCGGTGACGACGCAACCGTGGTCACGATTCTTCCCGATTCCAACAAGAAGTACCTTTCGACATCCCTGTGCCAGGCCGAGGCTCCGCGCGATGATTACACGACACCAGGTGTAGAGCTTGATCACTTCATCGCCGTACGGTAGTGCCCGACCCGCCGCTGGAACCGGCGCGAGTGCCGTTGGACGGATTCCAGCTGCAAAGACCGCCTGCACATCCGTTGCCGATTGAAGCCTGCGCGTCAGTCGTCACCCACACCGGTCTCTTCAGACCCCACATATCCGAGTCCACGCAGACGCTCCAGTTGCTCTCGGGCCGTGTTGCGATCTTGGCCGCTCGCCTCGGGAGGAACGAACCCAACGTATGACAGAGAGAATGGCTTGTCTCTGAAAGGTCGGATGGTTGCCCGGAAGACTTCGTCGGTCACCTTGATGTCCCCGAACTCGACCATCTCCTTGACGCCCAAGAGGTGTTTCCCTTGCTGCTTGTCAACCTCAATGACGGCAGCGCCCCCCATTTTCAGCGAGAGCTTGTAGCTTCCGTTCGGTAGCGGAAAACTGATGGAGAGCGGGTCGTCGGTGTTGATGGCCGTAAGGTAGATATCCTTTCCACTCCTCAGGCGGCTCCAACCGTCTGTAAGGTTGGCCCTGGTTGCCTTCGGCAATTCGACGTCGGTCACGAAGTGATTGGACGAGATCGCGAATGCCGACCGCGGTTGTTTGGAAGAAACTGCAGCGCTGAACCGTTGAAAAAGTGGGGCCATGCTTGTTCGATACTGTTCGAGAAGCTCGCCCACGATCTCCGGTTTCGCCTTGAAGAGATCCGTTAACTCGCGCGGGTCGGCGACCAAGTCGTACAATTGCCCGTCCAGGGTTTGCGGGGTCGGTGGAGACTCGCCGAGCAGCACACCCTCAGGTGCCTTGAAGAGGCACTTGTACCCGGCAGTGCGAATACTACGACGCATCAAGACGTGCTCCTTGTGGGGCGTTTGACCGTTGATCACCTGAACGAGATCAACCCCGTCGAAACTCTTTCCCGTAGGGAGATTGACATTCAGCAAGCCCAGCAGCGTCGGCCCGACATCGACCCCTTCACTGAAATGGTCAAACCCACTTGGCTGCACCATTTGCGGTGCATGGATGATAAGCGGAATCCTCGCCACGGGATCCAACCACGGGCCGCCGTGGCTGAACAGGGTCACCCCTTCCCTCAACCGGTCGCCC
>JAUXGE010000258.1 GCA_030622435.1 Planctomycetota bacterium | reverse complement strand
TCCGGGCGGCCGTCGCCATTGTCGTCCGAGCTGACCTCGCCGTTGCCGTCAGGGTCGGACGGGTCGATGTCGCAATCATCCGGGATCGCGTTGCCGTTGCAGTCTCCGCTGGTTCCCACGTAGATGTCACAGAGGTCGAAAGTGCCGTTGGTGTTGCAGTCTTCCAGGCCGCTCGGTTCGCACTCATCCGGAACGCCGTTTCCGTTACAGTCGGGGCTCGTGCCGCACGGAGGGAGCTCTCCAGGATCGGGCGTGCCGTCCTGATCGCAGTCGGGTTGGCACTCGTCCGGAACGCCGTTGCCATCGCAGTCGGCGCTGGTCTCGTTCACGATGTCCTGAGCGTCGAAGACACCATTCTGGTTGCAGTCCCGGTCGGTCAAGGCAATCCTCAACAGGTCTCCGCCTGACACAAAAAGCGCCTCGACATCTGAACCATCGAGGTTGGCCCGCAGGATTTTATCAGTCTCGGTGTCCGACCAATACATCTTGCCCGCGAGCGGGTCCAACGCGATAGCGTACGGGCGAGACAGACCGGCCACAATGAGGTCTTCAACCTCCGATCCGTCCAAGTTGGCCCGCTGGATCTTGTCGGTGCCAAAGTCCGTCCAATACATCTTCCCCGCCCCTACGTCGAGTGCGATCCCGTACGGGTTGGACAAACCGGAAGTCACCAGCTCTTCGACATTCGATCCGTCGAGGTTGGCGCGCTGAATCTTGTCATCGGAAGGTACGGTCCAGTACATCTTCCCGGAGCCCAGATCCAGGGTGATTCCTCCCAGACGTTGGGCCTCAACGAGGACCTCCGCGTTCGAGCCATCCAAGTCGGCCCGCATAATCGCATCCCCTGTCACCCAATAGAGCGACTGCTGTAGAGGGACCAGTGCAATATCTTTGGCATCGGCGACCATAACGTGTTCCACCTCGGAGCCGTCCCGGTTGGCACGTTTGATGCGTTGCGGGAGAACATACGGGTGTATTGCCCAGTAGACCTTGCCGGCACCTGTATCGATTGCGATACCGTGGGCGTCGGGCTGGTCGGTGACAACCTCTTCGACGTCCGTGCCGTCGAGGTTGGCGCGCATAACTGCGCCGGCTTTCGAATCCGTCCAGTACATTTTCGGCTGTCCGTGGACGGATGGATCGGGTGGGCAGGCGCATGTCGTACCAAGACCGGCGTACGTGCCACCGTTGGCCTCGCAATTAACTTCGGTCATGTGGGTGATACACCTTTGATATGGGAGGGAGCAGGCGCCAGGCTCTTCGGCCGCGTAAGTTGACGAGCAGCCGGCTCCGTCATCAACCCACACGGGGATCCCAGGGATGGATGGTGGGGGTGGGTAGGCGCATGTTGTGCCTTGACCGGCATACGTGCCACCGTTGCCCTCGCAGTCATCTCGGGTGATGTGCGTGATACAGGTTTCATCCGGCAGGCAGCAGGCACCCGACACTTTGGCGGCAACACGGAACCCGAAGTGACTGTTCTCGGTCGTCGGGAAGGTGAAGTAGGCGTTGCGGTACGCCGCGTGTAGGTCGCGGACGAGGTTGAGTTCGTCGCGGTAGCTGAGGAACGACCCACCGCGCAGACCACGTTTCGAACCGTTAAGCACAGCTTCATTCCACTCAAAGACATTGCCGCCCTGGTCAAAAGTCCCGTAAGGGCTCTCGGAGTTCTCCCATTCGCCGACCTCTGTCCGTAAGTACGGGCTTCCGGTCTCGGGCGTGCCACCATCACCGTTATACGTCGCGTAGTTGCCGGGGTCGGTTCCGCCTTCTGTGAAGGGATCGCCAGTCCCGCTGAGATTGCCGCTGTCGTTCACGTAATCCGGACTGCCGTAGCTGCTGGTGGGGTAATTGTAGTAGTTGCCCGTTACACCGTCGTTGAAGTGATACGCTGCCTTGTACCACTCGTCCTCCGACGGAATCACCCAAGTGGCATCCTCTTCACGCACGATCGCGATGAGCTCGCCATCGGTCATCGCCCCGTTGAGGTAGTACGAGCCATCCTCGGTTGTGGTCAGGTCCTGCACCCCCGTCGGCCGCCCGTTGTGCAGCCAGTTGGCGAACCGCGCTGTGTCGCCCCAGGAGACGTAGTTCACCGGCCGGTCGACCCAGTCGGCTTCCGTTCCACTCGGACGCCCACTGAAGTCGTACGTGAAGTTCCCGCTGGTGCCGTGCTGCGTAATTTGGCACCCATGCGAAGTGCTCTCCATGTACGTGTTGTACAGGCCGTAGGTGTCCGTCGCCGCCACGGCGTTGAGGAACTCCGTGTACTGCCCGGCCGTGACCTCGAACGTGCCGATCTGGTAGACGTAATCCACACCGCCGTAGCCGTCGCCATGCGTGTCGTGGGCGTTCCCCGGATAGCCAACGGTCACGGTCTCGATATCGGCCGCCAGCGCGTCCTGCAGATCGACGAAGGGGTTCGTCCAACTCGAGCCGTCGTTCACTCCGGACGCGTCGTCGTTGACGTGCAGAGTCGTTTGCGCGGAGGCGAAGGAGGCGGCGAAGGAACCCGCCACGACCACGACGATGAACACGGGGAACCTGTGACGAAACATGACCCGCTCCTTTGTACCAGCAAGGCGGGCAGAAGCGGCGGTCGATGAGACGATGGGCCACGTTGCGGCATGCACGCCTCACCTTGTGCGCCGTCTACTGCCACACGAGCTTGGAAGAGATATTGTACCCCTCGGCGGGGAACAATACCAGGGCAAACCGATCGAACCTGCGCCGGATCGATGCGATCTTCGTCACGGGATCGGATCCCAAGCGTGCGCGACGTCTACGGGCACGACGGCGGGGGCGGCGGCAGGCCGAGCCAGCCCGGCGCGTAAGAGTAGCCCAGGAATGCACTGAGGCAGTCGGATACATCGGTGATGTTGATCGCCTGGTCCGGGACAAAATAGTCGCCTGCGGGCGAGCCCTCGATATCAGCCCTTACCTTCTGTAGATTGCCCGGCAGATTCTTCCACTTGTCGAGAATCGCCGTGATATCCACGATGCCGGTGATGCCATCCGCCGGACCGCACGGGAACGTCGTGCAATTGCTGATTGAATCGGCCCAGGGGCTCGTCGTCTGCGTCAGCGGCGTCGAGTAGTCGCCTTCCTCGGCAGGGGAGCACCCGGCGTCGATCACCTGGATGTCGTACACGCCGCTGTGGTTGATCCCTTCGTGGTACACGTGGACCACATCGTACTGTGTCCAATCGTCCCACCAGGGATCACACCCGACCGTAGCACCCCAGAACCAGGTCTGAGGCAGACCGCCGGCATCGTCCGGGCAAGGTATCTGCTGCGACGTACCGGCGTTCTCGCAGTACACCTCCGGTTGCTGGACGTACAGTTGCACACCGTTCCAATGGGCGTACATCGACTGCAGATCCTGGAAGGTCACGCGAACCGCACGGAACCGCGCAGCGTCGTTTACACTGAACGACACGTATCGGATCTTCCGACTGATCGGATTGCCCGGCAGATCCAGGCGATCCGGCTCCGGCGGCCAGGACGCGAAGCATTCGCATTCGTCGGGCGTACCATTGCCGTCGTAGTCGCGGCTGACCTCGCCGTCGCCGTCGGGGTCGGATGGATCGACGTCGCAATCATCGGGGATCGCGTTGCCGTTGCAGTCGCCGCTGGTTTCCAGATGAATATCACACAGATCGGGGACGCCATTCTCGTTGCAATCTTCCAGACCGCCGGGTTCGCACTCGTCGGGCGTGATGTTTTCGTTGCAGTCTTCGCTCGTTTCGTCGGCAATGTCGCATTCGTCCGGCATGTCGTTCGTGTTGCAGTCGGTGCTGGCACCGCACCCGGGAAGACTGCAGGCACCGTCCAGTGCCGTACAATCCAGATCGCAAGCATCCGGCAGCTCGTTCTCATTACAGTCGAAGAAGAACTCGTAGGCCCCCATATCGACGGTCGTCGTTCCGTCATCATCGCCATCCATGATCCGGGCATTGCCGGCAAGGTCCGTGCCGACGACGTCATCTTCCCCGTCCGCGTCGACGAAGGCATTCGTCCAACTCGAGCCGTCGTTCGCGCCGATCGCGTCGTCGTTCACGTGCAGAATAGTCTGAGCCGTAGCGAAGGGGGCGGCCAGAAAACCGGCCACAACGACAATACCCAGAACCCTAAATCTCTGTCGAAACATGACCCGCTCCTTTGTAGAAGCAATGCGACAAGACCGGCGGTCGATGAGACGATGGGCCACGTTGCGGCACGCGCGCCTCACCTTGTGCGCCCTCTACTGCCACACGAGCTTGGAAGAGATATTGTACCCGGTGAGGTACGTCGGGATCAAGCACGAACCGAAATTTACCTGCCGCATGATCCGTGACAGTTCGGGCGCTTCAGGGCCGTACCATGATGCAGCCTGAAAGGCTGATCGAGAGTAGCCGTGGGCTAGTCCCGCCGCAGCGGGACGCCGCCCACGGATTCCGGGACCCCAATGACCCATTCGAGCCTGTAGGGCTCGCACAATCGTCCAGTCGCACACGCCGCAGAAAATAGACGACCCATTCAGGGTCGAAAGGTTCGGTGGCAGCACTATCCCTGCGTGGCGTCTATCACAAGGGTCATGCGGTCCGACGCAGCCACAAATGGTGTATTTGTCTAGCTGCTCCTGACCAGTCCCGAAGGGACGGAAGACCTTAGCCCGGGACGTGAATCCCGGGTAACGATAGCACCTTCAAGAACAAGCTCCGTCAGGGGCGACACTCCATGCTCACACATGTTGTGCATCCGACCTCCACGAGAATCCGCGTTTCGCCCCCACGGGGCTCATTCCACATTGCCCGTTCCCATTCCCACGGCTCACGCCGTGGGCTGGTGCCTTTCGCCCCTACGGGGCTGATACTCTAAACACCTACCCACGCCATGTCATTTGCGCCGGCGTATCTCGGCGGCGACGCCGAGGTGGTCGGAGACGCGATCGGGCCAGACGCGGTAATCGACGAACTCCAGTTCGGGTGACAGGAGAATCCAGTCGATTCGTCTCTTCAGTGCATCGGCGCGGAACGTAAGCAAGGTGGGGTCTTCCGGATGATACGCGTGGAGATCGAGTTGCAGTGACAGCAGCCTGACAGCGTCCTGCTCATGGTGCCATTGGCTGTTCAGGTCACCCATCAGGACGATAGGCGCGTCGATCTCGCGGAGGATCGAGACCAGCTTGTCGACCTGCTTGCGGCGGGCGCCGGGGGATTCCGAATTCAGGTGGACGGACGTCACGATCAGCGGGCGTCCGTCCAGCTCGATCCTGGCCAGGACGAATCCCTTGGTGTGCCACGTGCCGGCCGGAAGTCGATGGGACGTTCTATCGCCAAGATCCCGCCGGGACAGTAACGCCGTACCGTAGGCGGCTTTCAGCCCACCGATTCCCGCGTCGAAGTGCAAACCGTGATGGACGTGCGGGTAGTGGGTGGCCGCAACCAGGCGTTCAACATGATCGAAAGACCCACTCCAGACAGACGGAGCATCGGCCTCCTGAACAGCCAGGACATCGGGTCTCTCACGGTTGACCACCTTGGCGATGGCGTCGAGGTTCGCCTCGTAGGTCTCCTTCGGCCAGCCGAGCTGGCCGGCGGCCAGGCCTCGCCCGTGAGCAAGGTTCAGCGTGGCGACGTGGAGCGTTTCGGGTGGTGGGGCGCAGCTCCAAAGCATTACGCAGCCCCAGCCAACCATCAATAAGGCAAGAACTCGCGCGAAGGTGGGCAGTCGCAGGTACCGGGATGCATCACCGCGTCGCCACATCGTTTAGCGTCCCGAAAGCCAGGGCATCAGAGAACGAACGGCCTCGCCGGCTCGTTCGAGGGGGGTTCCCACGTCCGCGTCGTGGAGGTGGCGAAAGAGTTTTCCTCCGGAGCGGCACCCGTCGATCCACTCGGCGGCAAATGTACCTCCGCGAATCTCCTCCAGGATATCCTTCATCTCCCGGCGGGCCGCCTCTCCGATCACGCGAGGTCCGCGCGTCAGATCGCCATACTCGGCCGTGTTCGAGATGGCGTCTCGCATGCCGGTCAGACCTCGTTCGTACAGCAGATCGACGACCTGCTTGAGTTCGTGGACGCACTCGATGTACGCGAACTCCGGCTCGTAGCCTGCCTCGACAAGGGTCTCGAAGGCAGCCTTGACCAGAGAGGTCATGCCGCCACAGAGAACGACCTGCTCTCCGAAGAGATCGGTCTCGGTCTCACAGGCGAAGGTCGTCTCGACCACTCCCGCGCGTGTCGAGCCGATTGCCGAGGCCCATGCGAGAGCGGTTTGACGGGCGCGACCGCTCTCGTCCTGGTGGACGGCTATCAGGGCCGGTAGCCCCTTGCCCTCGACGTAGAGCGATCTCAGCAGCGTGCCGGGTCCTTTCGGGGCGATCATGACGACGTCTTGGTCGGGCCGTGGGGTGATGAATCCGAACCGGATGTTGAATCCGTGAACGAAGCCCAGCGTCTGTCCCTTCTCGATGACGGGACCGATCCGCTCATCGTAGATGTCGCCTGCCGATTCATCGGGAAGCGTGAGGATGACGAGGTCGGCCGGCGAGACAGCCTCCTCCACGGGCATCGGAGCGAATCCGTCTGCCTCGGCACGATCGGCACTGCCGCCGGGTCGCTGGCCGACCACGACGTCGATGCCCGAATCTCGGAGGTTCAGTGCGTGGGCTCGACCCTGGTTGCCGTAGCCGATGATCGCCACGCGGGAATCTGCCAGCAAGGTCGGGTCGGCGTCACTCTCATGGTAGATGGTCAGGGACATGATTGCCTGCTCCCTATCTTTCGGTCAGGACCCTCGGGTCGGAATCCCCAAGACGTTCACAATCGACGTTGCGTTCCACGTGTTGCCGATCATAATGCGGCGTCCGTGCCGTGACCACTCGACGACGGCAACGGGAGCGATTGATG
>JAUXGE010000157.1 GCA_030622435.1 Planctomycetota bacterium | reverse complement strand
TGTCAGCCACTCGACTGGAGGTATCGACTCGCGTGGTCGTACCCGCAGCGATGTCGGGCGTCGTGGCAGCGGTGCTTCTCGCGTTTGCCCGTGCCATAGGGGAGACTATGGCAGTCACGTTGGCGGCGGGCATGACGGCGAAGCTGACGCTGAACCCTCTCGAGAGCATTCAAACGCTGACGGCCTACATTGTGCAGGTGAGTCTGGGTGACACGCCGGCCGGAACGACGGAGTATCAGACCATATTCGCGTGCGGTATGACGCTGTTCATCATCACTTTGACGATCAATGTAATTGCGCACAAGACTTTGAAGTGTTTCCGCGAGGTGTACGAGTGACAGGACAGAAGCCGATGTTCGAACCACGATTGCAGCGGAGAAGGCTGATCGGTAGCGTGTTTCGCATCTGGCTCACCTTTATGAGCCTGATCGGGATTGCTTTTCTGGTTGTGCTGATTGTACGAATATCTTGGGAGGGTCTGCCGTGGTTGAGCGGCACCTTCCTGACCAACTTCCCTTCCGTCCTGAATCCGCCGCAGGCAGGTGTGAAGAGTGCGTTGTGGGGTACGGTCTGGCTTATCGGGATCACGGTCATCGTGTCGGTGCCGGTGGGAGTGGCGGCGGCTATCTACCTGGAGGAATATGCGCCCAACAATCGACTCACACGGTTCATTCATGTGAACATATCGAACCTGGCCGGTGTACCTTCGATTGTCTACGGGATTTTGGGACTGGCGGTGTTTGTTCGCTGGCTGAGATTTGACCGGAGTGTACTTGCCGGCGCATTGACACTCTCGCTGCTGATCCTACCCGTTATCATCATTGCGAGCCGTGAGGCGTTGCTGGCGGTTCCACAATCATTCAGACACGCAGCCTACGCTCTGGGCGCGACAAAGTGGCAGACAATTCGCTCACACGTGCTCCCTGCGGCACTGCCGGGTATCCTGACGGGAGTGATTCTGGCGGTGTCACGGGCCATTGGTGAAGCGGCCCCTCTGCTCATGATCGGTGCGCTGACCTACGTTGCGTTTGTTCCCGAAGGTCCACTGGACGCCTTCACCGCTTTGCCGATCCAGATATACGACTGGTGCGACCGGCCCCAGCAGGAGTTTCACCATCTGGCTGCGGCGGGGATCCTCGTGCTTCTGGGAATTCTCCTTCCCATGAACGCGGTGGCGGTCGCCTTGCGCGCGTGGCACCAACGGAGGAAGGCATGGTAAGCGTGATGGAATCGGAACCGAGAACGAAGGAAAATGTGCTGAAGGTCGCAGTCGCACTGCGGTCGGCGCCGTTGACTTCCAAGAAACCGGCGGCTGATGCACCTGTGGAATCCATCATTCGGGCCGACCAACTGACCATTCGGTACGGCTCGTTTGCTGCGGTTCGCGATGTGTCGCTCGACATCCTGAGCCGGCAGGTGACCGCCATAATCGGTCCATCCGGATGTGGCAAGAGCACACTGCTGCGTTCGATGAACCGGATGAACGACGTCGTGCCCAACGCCACTGCGGAAGGGCGATTGTTGTACCGAGGACAGGATATATACGCACCCCAGTGTGATCCGGTGGAGCTTCGCCTGAAGATCGGAATGGTCTTTCAGAAGCCCAACCCATTTCCCAAGTCGATCTATAAGAACGTCGCCTGGGCGGCAAAGATCAACGGTTATCGAGGCCATCTGGAGGAACTCGTCGAGCGATCTCTCAGGCAGGCGGCCCTTTGGGACGAGGTGAAAGACAAGTTGAGCGACAGCGCTTACGCGCTTTCGGGCGGGCAGCAGCAACGGTTGTGCATCGCCCGTGCGATCGCTCTGGAGCCGGACGTTCTTCTTATGGATGAGCCATGTTCCGCCCTCGACCCTATCGCTACGGCCCGGATAGAGGATTTGATCCACGAGCTCGAGGCACGTTATACCGTTGTGCTCGTGACTCACAACATGCAGCAGGCGGCTCGCGTGTCGGACAAGACCGCCTTCATGTACATGGGCGAGCTGATCGAGATGGACGATACGAACGTGATCTTCACCAAGCCCAACAACCCTAAGACTCAAGACTATATCACGGGACGATTCGGATAGAACCTATGACCGCACGCTTTGTCCAATTGCTCGATGACCTGCAACGTCGTTCGTTGCGGATGGCAAGTTTGGTGGAAGATATTGTCCAGGAGGCTTGTGAGGCGGCTCTTGACGCCGATGACAAACTCGCCCGCAGGGTGATCGGCCGGGACAATGAGGTTGATACGGAAGAGGTCGAGATCGAGGCGGAAACCGTCCGTCTCATGGCCTTGTATCAACCGGTTGGCTCCGACCTTCGCTTGTTGTGCACCATTCTGAAGGTCAACAACGACTTGGAGCGGATCGCCGACTGTGCGGTCAACATCGCCGAACGCGCTGAGCATCTGGATAGAGGCTCGGTTAACGGACATGGCGAGACCATCCGCCAGATGGCGACGCTTTGTCGGCGTATGCTGCGCAGCGCCATTCAATCATACAGCACGCAAGACGCCGCAGGCGGACAGCGGGTACTGTCCGAGGACGACGCAGTGGATGCCCTGTATGGCCAGATCATTCGCGGTATCGTGGCGGATGCATCCGCAAAGCCGGGAATGATGGCCGCATACCTCGATATACTCTCCATTGCCAAGAACCTCGAACGTATCGCCGATCACGCCATCAACATTGCCGAGGACGTAGTCTTCCTCGCAACCGGCGAAATCGTCCGCCACAGTGAGCCGTGATCCGCCCGCCCGGGTCGGGATCCACCCCGCAAGACCTGTCTTCGCGGAGTCTGCGGAAATCAGAGTGAATCATGACATCGAGGGACACCATACCTGTTTTCGTTTGCGGGGCGCATTTGTGGGCCGTGCTGCCTGACAACGGAGTATCGTGCCTACCTGCCTGAGTCGTACCTTCCCCGGCCGACACGGGGGTCGGCCGCTACAATGACGCCACCATGCATGTGCCAACGGTGCGTCGTGGACGCACTCTACAAGTACATGGAAGCGGTGCGTCTGGAACGCACCCCGCCTTCGGTTAGCCGGGACATGTTGCCGGAAAGCTGGTGAACGCCCCGATTTCTTGAATGGGCATGCAGGGCAGAGTCGTCTAAGATGTGCCTTCTGTTCTGTATCGGGACAGCCGTTGTGCGCGCTCCAGCTGCGGCTGGTCGAAGCAGCAAGCGTTCGGCTCAGTCCGGCAGTTGAATCGTCGTTGATCATTGAAGAAACGTGGAGAACTGACATGCCTGTGAAGACGCTGAGGTTTTGGACCGTGTTGCTTTGTCTACTGCCTGGCGGACTTCTTTCCGGTGCGGTGGCCATGGGGCAGCAGACACCCGGGCCCTATCGGGACGTCCGCGAGTTGCCCGAGGGACCGATCGGCGAGCGTATCCGTGGGCTGATCGACACGATCAACGCGAACGATCCGGAGAAAGTGCGAGCGTTCGTCGAGAATCGATTCGCACCCGGCTTTCGAGATTTCGCCCCGATGGATGCCCATCTCCAGTTCTTCTCCGGGATGTATGAGCAGAGCCACGGGTTTACGTTCTATGGCATCCGCAAGTACGAGGCCGCGACACCGCCCGAGGAGTACGTTGTCATCGTACGGAACAAGTTGACCCAGGCCTGGGAGGCGTTCGTCATGAACGTCGAGCTGGAGCCGCCTCACCTCATCGCCGGGATGCGTCCATCCCCCGCTCGTCCCCCGAGCGATTTACCTGCCGCCCGGAAGCTCACCGACGAGGAGATCGCCCGGGAACTCGGCACCTTCGTGCAGCGGTTGGCCGACGCCGAGGCCTTCTCCGGAACCGTGCTGCTGGCCAAGGACGGCAAGGTGCTGTTCAAGAAGGCGTATGGCCTCGCCAGCAAGCGCTTCAACGTCCCCAACCGGATCGACACCAAGTTCAATCTCGGCTCGATGAACAAGATGTTCACGGGTGTCGCTATCGCCCAGCTTGTGCAGCGGGGGAAGCTGTCGCTTGACGACCCGCTCAGCAAGTACGTCTCGACGGATTGGCTACCACGAAGCATCACCGACAAGATCAAGATCAAGCACCTGCTCACGCATACTTCCGGCCTGGGCAGCTATTTCAACGACCAGTTCGACCGATCGTCGCGCTTGCTGTACCGGGCTCTTGATGACTACAAGCCGCTGATCTCGGGCGAAACCCTGGCGTTCGAGCCGGGGACGGACTGGCGATACAGCAACACGGGAATGTTCATGCTGGGTGTGGTGATCGAGAAGGTCACCGGGCAGAGCTACTTCGACTACATCCGCGAGAACATCTACAAGCCCGCCGGCATGGTCAACACCGACAGCTATGAGATGGACAGGCCGGTCCCGAATCTGGCCATCGGCTACTCGAAGGCACCGTCGGACGGCGGGCCTGCGTGGCGGAACAACCTGTACGACCACGTCGTCAAGGGCGGTCCCGCCGGGGGTGGGTTCTCGACGGTCGAAGACCTCTACCGGTTTGCCGTCGCCCTGGGGAGCCACAAGCTGCTCGACGCCGAGCATACCCGGATGGTGTGGTCCGGGAAGCCCGAGTTGGGCTCCCCGGAGTACGGGTTCGGCTTCGGCATCGGGGGCGAGCCGGGCAACCGGGTCGTAGGCCACGGAGGAGGTTTTACGGGGATCAACTCGAACCTCGACATGTTTCTCGATTTGGGGTATACAGCCGCGGTGATGTCCAATTACGACCACGGCGCACAACCGATCAGCTCGAAAATCCAGGAGCTGCTCAGCGCGGGACGTTGAGTGGCCGGGGGTTGACGGCGGTGGCGGTTATGGTCGTATGTGGACTGTGTGGATGGCATACGGCTTGCTTGGTCTAGCCGCAACAGACGTGGGTTTCCCCAGCTGGAGAGTTGATCATGGGTGATATTGAGAAGCTGAAGATTACAATCGATCGGGACGAGTGCATCGGTGACAGCCTCTGCTGCAACGAGGCTCCAGAGACATTCGAGATGGACGACGAAGACAAGGCCGTCGTCCTAGAGACGTCGACCGACGATCGTGATACGATCCTCGAGGCAGCCAGGTCTTGCCCGGTCGATGCCATCACCATCGAAGACAAGAGCACGGGCGAGAAGCTCTGTCCGGAGGATTAGGGCAATCGCTCATCTTGCGCAGCGGAGGCGGTGCCACACCTAGTGAGTGGCGCCCGATGGTTCCTTGCGCGGTCTGTAATGGGTGATGCTGCGCGGAAACGCAAGCCGCTTCAGCATTCCTACACAACTGGATTGACGCGTGGCATGTCCGCGCCCGACATGGGTCTGGCGCGGACATGTCGCCATTGTGAGAGTGTGGCGGTTCCTTGTACGCTGTTTCGTGAATAGTACGAAGATGAGCCGTTTCGAGCCGGAGGCTTGATGCCCGTGCGGATTTGCAAGGCAACCGGACTCTCGACCTTCCCCACCTACAGCATACGAAAAGGGGAACTGCTCTGAGTCCCTGTAACTCCTCGAGTTATCGTCATCTCGAGTCGGATGCCGCACGGCCCCGGTAACCGCCGGCAGCAACGCACGCCGCGTCGTGCGTGACGCGGGCTAGAGCAAGCTCTATTCTTCTGTAGCGGTCGGAACTTGGTTTCGCCCGGGGCTTGTGCAGATTCCGATGCTACACGAAACCGGAGAATGCTCTAAACCGTGAACTCCCAACCACAGACGTATCCGCTGCCCTCCACCAAGTTAGGTGGGCATTGCAGGCACCGGGTTCGGATTCGGCTGTCGATGGTTTCGGCGAACTTCGTGTATTCCACCAGGCCGACCGGTTTGCAGGGGTGTATCGGGAGTCCCTTTCGATGCCGCGCGTTTTGCACGCGGCACTCGAGCATCTTGAACGTCAGCGTGTTTGCATCAATCCTCTCGATCTTCTGGGGATTGATCGTGGCATACAGCCGATACCCCAGGGCCTTCTCGAGCCCCTCCAGGCCGCTGCCTTCGGGAATCTCGAACGCCTGCATGATCCGCCTGGCCTCGATCACCGTGAATCGCTCGCACGACCGCGTGTCCAGCTCGATGGCGTCCTCCATTCCGTACTTCTCCTCGGCCGCCAGGAACCAGCAGCCGTCGTGCGCCAGCCAGCACTTTGCGTGAACGGTGATGAGCTTGATCAGCTCTTCGCGCGACATTTGATGCAATGACGTCATGCCATATCCCTCTGCTCATGCCTCTTCAAGAATGTAGGTCGGGCCAGCATACCCGACAACCCGGCCGGCATCACCCTTGGCCGTCATGCAGCACAGCCGCCCCCGGCCGTGAAATGACAGTTCCGTCATCGAACCGGCTGCCATTCCACGGTGACGAGGTCGTGGAACAGCATGTAGGTCGGGTCCGCAGACCCGACGACCCGGCTATCGGGGCACACGAATCATACAGTCGGTTGCATTTGCTCCTACATACGCGCATCTTGCCAATATGAGCACGACGAACCCGACCCGTTTAGAGCAAGACGACTCGCCGGGCCGCGCCGAGTTTTACGACGGCTCGATCAACTGGGCCGCACGATTGGGCCGAGAAATTCCGGTCCTTGTTGACGTGCTGGGACCACCGGGTGACGGGCGTATTCTCGACGCGGGGTGCGGGTCGGGCCGCCAGGCGCTCGCGTTAGCACAGCGGGGCTATCGCATTGTCGGGGCCGACATCAACGAGGGGATGCTCGAAGTGGCAAGGCGCAACGCGCAGACTGCAGGGCAGCGCGTCGACTTCGTGCTCAGTCCTTTTGCAACGCTGTACGATGCGACGGCTCACGCTGCGGAACAACGCGAGAAGGGAAGCGTCGGGTTCGACGGGTTGTACTGCCTGGGCAACTCACTGGCCTCTTCCGGTACCCGGCAGGCCGGTGGCGAGGCGATCGAGCAGTTCGCCCGGTGCCTCAGGCCCGGTGGGCGCCTGTTTATCCAGGTGGCGAACTACCATCGTATGAGATCGGAACACCCCTGTGTTCGCGGGCCTCGGGTCGCGGTCGTCGACGGCGTCGAGCGCGTCTCCGTCCGGCAATACCACTTCACAAGTGATTCGGTCGAAGTGACAAACATCACACTGTGGCGTGACGACGCGTGGAAGTGCCGAAAGTACTCGAAAACGCTCTATCCGGTTACGCTCGATGACCTCGAGACCTTGTGCGATGCAAGGGGTCTGCGCATCGATCACGTATGGGGTGATTACGCACGCAGGGCATACGTGCCGGATGAGTCATTTGACCTGCTGATTGCCGCGACGCGCGTTTGACTAAGGCCCCGGTTTGACTTCCACCCGCTTCGGCTTCGTTCCGTTCTCGTCGCGTGTGATCGTTACGTGATAGAGCTGAGGACCGGCATGCTCGTCTGCGTCTTCGCGGAAGTGGACCCCGATCGATTGGGTTCGTTCCAGCGCGGAGGCGGTGACGAGACGTGCCACCGTCAGTTCGTTCTGCGTCTCCCACCCGAGAACGTCATCCAGAGTCTTGTCGAGGGTGTAATGAGCCCAGAAGTCGAGAATGTCGCACGTTTCGATGAGACGATCCGCGACGCGCGTTATCCCCACGTTCCTCCACATTACACTTCGCGAGGAATTGCGGATGTCCGGCATGTCGAGCACGGTACGCGTCGACTTCGGATTCGTATTGGCGACGCGGTGCACCGGTGCCTCGCCGGCCGCACCGGCCGCTCTTTGCCCGGCAGTCTCGCCCGCAAGCCTTCCGAAGACAAGCCCCTCGAGGAGTGAGTTGCTGGCGATCCTGTTTGCCCCGTGAACGCCGGTGGACGCGGCCTCTCCGCAGCAGAGGAGTCCTGGAATCGTAGTGGAGCCGTCCAGTTTCACATCGACCCCACCGATGGCGTAATGGGCGCTGGGGCGCACGGGAATCCGATCCTGCGTCACATCGATCTTGAACTCGGCGCAGAGTTCCGCCACTTGAGGGAATCGCGCCTCGAAGCGTTTGATGTGCCGCACGTCCAGATACACACATGGCGAGTGAGTTTCGAGCAGATGGCTGTAAATGGCTCGGCTGACGACGTCCCGCGGGGCCAACTCGGCATCGGCGTGATAATCCGGCATGAACCGGTAGCCCTCGCGATCGACGAGGTACGCGCCCTCCCCGCGAACCGCCTCGGAAATCAGCGCCCTCGCCGCACCGGCGATGTATAGCGTGGTCGGGTGAAACTGCATCATCTCCATATCCCGCAGTTTCGCCCCCGCTCGATAGGCCGCCGCCAGTCCGTCGCCCGTTGCCACCGACGGGTTCGTCGACTCCCGCCAGATGCGCCCGCAGCCGCCGGAGGCGAGGATCGTCTGAGCCGCCCAGATGAGCTGGTGCCCGTGCGTCTCGTGGAACGCCACCGCGCCGACGCACACGTCGTCGAGCGTGATCAGGTCGATCAGGAAGCAACGTTCGAAGACACGGATGTTTGGCGACTCGGTGACGCGTTGCCTGAGCGTCCTGGCCAGGTCCCGCCCGGTTCGATCGCCGAGTGCGTGCACGATGCGGTTGACCGAATGCCCACCCTCTCTCCCCAGTGCCAATCCTCCACCGACCCGGTCGGCGTCGAATCCCCAGTCGATCAGTTCCCGGATGCACTTCGGAGCTTCATCCACAAGCCGTTTGACGGACTCGGCCCGGCTCAGCCCGCAACCGACCCGCATCGTGTCCTCCATGTGCATCGCTGGAGAATCGTCGGCACCGATGGCCGCGGCGATCCCGCCTTGGGCGTATTGCGTGCAGGAATCCCCGAAATCGGCCTTGGATACCAGGATCACGAGGCCGTATCGAGCAGCCTCGATCGCCGCCCTCGCTCCCGCGACCCCGCTCCCTATGACTAGCGTGTCGGTGAGCACGTGCCCCGTGCGAGTGGAGTCGAAGTCGGTCAAGTACCGTCTGGTGTCGAATAGTGATGCCATCGCGGCGGTAATCGTAGAGCTTCGGATTACGCACTGCAAATGAGCTGCAAATGAGTGGGTGGGGGGGCGTCGCCCCGATTTGTCGGGGGTTGACCTGCCACTCCCGACGATGATCGCCACACGGGTCGTTACGCTCATTTAACTTGATCCTTGACGATACGACATTTATAATATACAAGCGAGCCTGCTTGGTGTAAGACTAGCGATTCTAAAGCGTTACCGCATGGAGTCTCGCGACAAGATCATCCGTTATCAGGTTCATGCCACCAAGAGGATGAGGCGACGAGGGATCGATAAGGAACTGAGTAGAGCTTGCGATTCGCACCGGGAAGAAAGGCAAAGCAAAACGTCCTGATTCCGTGAAATGCAACCTCAAACTGTCCACGAGAAGGGCGATAGTTGTCATAGCCGAAGAGAGAGACACGACGATTGTGGTAGTGACTGCGTGGCGAAAATGACCGCAAAACAGGAACTGGGTTTCGAGATTTCCATCAGCGGGCGCAACGACGGCACGTTAGAAGCTGTTTATATCACCGTCAGGGACGGCATGGCGGCTAAGACCAAGGAAGTGATCGAAGACATCCTGCTTGCTGATTATGACAATCGTGGCCGTCTCGTCGGGATTGAGATACTCGCCCCGGTCAAGATATCCAAGCTCACCCCGCTAGTTGACGAGAAGAGACGGAAACCGTTCCGGAACTTCGTCAAGATGCAGGCGCCGCAAGATCTAGTGCTTGCCTGAAGCATCTCAATCAACGAAGCGCATTTCGAACTTTGCAAGTACGCTAGTTTCGCGTCCTGTTGGGCACGTTGGCCGATCTCGACTATATTGACCTTAATTGAGTCGTATCGTGTGGTGAGCTCGGTTGGTTTCAAGCCGCGTAGCGAAGTCGAGCGCGACCGACGACGATCTCAGAGCGTGTTTGAGAAGTCGGGTGCACTGGCAGCTTGCTGCCAGCGCTTTGTAGGTGAAAACACTGGCGTGCAAGCTGCCAGTGGCACCCTCCCAACGTACATCGACTGGCTTCTCAAACAAGCTCTTGGACACCCTGCAAGGCCTACAAGGAGAGTTGGATGTCGTTCGAGAAGGTCGATCCAAAGGTGGATTTCCCGGCGCAGGAGCGCGAGATCCTCGACTTCTGGGAGCAAACCCGGGCCTTTGACAAGCTCCGCGAAATCAACAAGGGGAAGCCGCGATGGTCGTTCCTCGACGGGCCGATCACCGCGAACAATCCCATGGGCGTCCATCA
>JAUXGE010000122.1 GCA_030622435.1 Planctomycetota bacterium | reverse complement strand
GAAGCAGCCGCTGGCCCTGTGCAAGCTCGAGGTCCTTCGGCGTAGCTTCGGAGTAACGCTTGATGCGATCGATCAAGAAGGCCTCGGACGCATCATCGGGAATGGTCGACGCCGCTTCTTGGGCTAGGGCAGCAGATAGTCCGATAGCCGGAGCTGCAACAGCCAGCACAAGTCGCAAGGATTGTCTCGTCATGATTCGTTTCATCTTCTATACATCGGTATCAAAAAGGGCCTGCCTTATGCGGTGCCATGCTAACAGTACGGCGCAAGGTCGCCACAGGCGCGTAGCGCAGGCATCTTGCCTGCATCGTAATGGCGGCTCGTGCAGGCTGGAAGCCTGCGCTACAAACGATCTCGCGCTGTACCGCTAAGGGGTCACCGGGGAAGCTGCGACCGGTCAGAGGTTTAACACGACGGGCCTCTCTTCGCAAAAACTCTCCAAGAGACGGGTATCCACACCCGCCCCGCCCCCTCGACCAGACCCGAACCCCCGGGCAGCGGTCCGCGGTGGTCGGCCTCCGTATCCGAAGCCCAGTGGCTTTGCGACAACGTCCGCTCGAAGCAGACGCCGGCCGTTGCAGCCCTCTGCGTAGACAACACCCGGGCACACCTCCAGAAAACGCATACCCGCAGCAGAAAGGATGCTCGTCTCACCCACCATGCATCCAAGTTGAAGCTTGACCCCCGAGCGACGTCCAAGGGCTGCCAACCGCAGCGATGGCATCAGCCCGCCGCACTTGGCGATCCGAATGTTGAATCCATCAGCCACGCCGCGTTCGATCAGCCGTCGTCCGTCCTCGACCGTGACCAGTGACTCGTCAAAGGAAATCGGTACGTCGAACAGGTCGTGCAGCACGGGGACGTCCTCCTCATCCTCCCTTGACAGTGGCTGCTCCACCTCGTCGAGCCGTACATGGGCCGTATCGCCCAGCCAGTCAATCGCGTCATCCTTCGACCACCGTCCATTCGCATCGACGCGGAGAGTGGCACGCCCCTGGGCCATGGGCCGTGACAGGTAGGACGCCACCCGCTCGAGCCGTTCCCGATCGTCCCCGTAGCCGACCTCGAGCTTGAACCCCCGCAGTCCACCCCAATACATGACACGCAGCCGCTGCAGGACCGATAGGGTGTCTTCACTGGCAAGCACACCTCCGAACCGGACCTCCCTCAGGCTCCCAGGTGATCCGAAACCCGGCAGCCCCATCCACTGGACGACATCATCCATGCACCTTCGGAACACCCGCATGACCGCATCCAGCAACGCCAGTTCCACGCACGCCCGGGATGCCGGGATCAGATGCTGCTTTGCGTCCCGCCACGGCAATGCCTCGATCGCCTCGAGCGCCTCAGGGAAGGACGCTGGGTGAAAGTCCATCAGAACCGGCACAAAGACCTCGCGAGCGGCCTCAATGACGGAGTCAACGGATTCTCCGGTGATGTAATGTCTGGCCACCGTCTCGCCGTATCCCATCGTGCCGTTTGTCAGTTCGATGGACATGACAACCGGATCGGCGACCCGATGCCGGGACACGGCGGTTACCACTTCCCGGCGCAGAGGGATGGTGAGCGGGTAAATGGTAAGACGGTGTACGACGGCCTGGGCCACGTCTGGATCCTGCCATCTTGAGTAGCGGAAACGCCGCGTATTCTAAAGCTACCCAGGGACCCGGGAAAGTTGGGCCAACCGGCAGGGACGACGCTTCAGGACGCCGCCCATGGCAACAACCCCGCACGAATCAGATCCTCGGCTCCGCTACCCAACGATGACTCGAGATCTTCGAGGTTCCGATACACAACGCCGGCACCGGCTTGAAACAGCCGTGCTGAGGAGCAAGCACCGCATGTGAGTCCAACGGGCACAAGATCAGCGGCTCCCGCCGCGCGAATGACAGTTTCGGAAGTCGCAGCGACCAAGGTCCGCCCATCGCCATCAGCGAGATTGCGCAGCTCGCCCGGTCGCCGTCGCGGGTCGGGGTCAAGAGCTTCAAACTGTGAGAACAGCGACGTCAACCCGGCGCGCTCGATCGCGCTACGTCGAGCCGCCAAGTTTGTGCCGAGGGTGATCAGGCAGAAGCTGCCGCGACGTCCGAGGTTCGGCAGAGTGACATCGATGTCGGCGTGCGGCTCGTACAGTTCCACGAGGTCATCACTTTCCAGGTGTTCCTGGAACCGTGATTGATACGCACTGAGTTTTACCGGTCGCGCGCCCGGGAGCAAGTTTGCCTGAGGTCCGTCCTTGCGGACTCGACGCCAGAAGGTCGCTCGATCCAGCCGGGACCAGCCCAGCTCGGCCGCCACGTCGCAATGCGCACGGTAGTACGCCGTAGCGATATCGAACACCGGTCCGTCCAACTCGATGATGAATCGCACTCGAACCCTCTCCTAATCCAGGTAAGTCGCTCTCACGGTACGTTTTCTGCATACATGGATCGCGCGCAGATCGCCGGACGTCAAGGGCCTGCGGTAGACGGGGTTTTCGGACGGCCGGCTTGAAGTCCGCTCGCTCCGGGTTGCGAGGGCATGCTTGCCGGGCCTTTGGAGGGTAGACGGTGGTTAAAGCGCATAGAAAACGGGAGCCGTCCGTCTGCCGAACAGCCCCCGCTTTTGATCGCAACCGTCGGTGTCAGACTACTTAGGGAAGCAGAAGGGCTTTCCGTTGACAACCGGCGTGGTGGCTACCATGAAGGAGCCGGTCTTCGTGCGAGCGACGGCCTTGATGGTGTTACGCCCAAATTTCGCCGACAGGACGTTCTTGCAGGAGTTCGGCGTCGGCGTCCGCGTGTTGAAGTTCTTCTGGGTCATCTTGGCCCAACGCGAGATCTGGTTCTTCGTTACCGTGTGGACGTTCGCACCCTTCCCGATCCAGTTGGCGAAGGAGTTGATCGTCGTGGGGGTCGGGCGATCATACCGGGCGGGACCCTTCGTCTGGTTGTAGAGGGTCCGGTAGGAGTTGATCTTCCTGACCAGGGTGTCGCTGCAGTTCTTCCACTGCACGGGGATGTTCCACGAAGTCGTGGAATGCTCCTTGGTGGTTGTTCCCCAGTTCTTCGAGAACCCGGTGCGGGTTGCGCCGGTCGGGTACTGATTGGTCCGCGAACGCGTGCGATTTCCAGTGCGTCCTCTTACGTTTGTTGCCATGGTGAGCATCTCCAAAAAAGTACTAGGTAACTGTCGCATTCCCAACGCTGCCGTCATCGGAACGCGCGATGCGCCTCTTGAGATAATGACACTTCCACTGGACTCGAGATCGCACCGTCTCCAGACCGCCGACCACCGCAATCCCCGTCTGCCCCTTTCGGCGTACTCCTGACCGGGCACAAGGTGAATGCCATTTTCCCCTAGAGAAAAAGCATATTCTTGATGTTGCGTGCCGGCCCAGCCGAGATGTGTGGGGTCTAATCCGGCGTCTGTCGGACCAATTGAATGAATGCGCGGGTTGAAAAAAAAACTGGATTTTTCTGGGTCGAAGCGTCCAGGCGGGAAGGTATCAGCCACAGTCGGAAAGAGCATTCTCGCCGGCGACGGAACGCTTTTCCCCCTCGATCCGGCACCCGATTCACCCATTCGCTTCGAGATTTCGCGGCCGGAATCACTCTCTCTCGGTGGCCGAGACCCCGAGTGTGACACATGGCGTCAGTCACGTTGCGTTTGTGTCTCCGGGGACATGGCCCGGCTGCCTCAGACCAGGCCGGGACGTACTCCATGAGGTGTCCCGGGCTGTGCGTCCGGTATTCTGCTGAATGGAGGCACGCGAAGCCACGGTTAGAACAGTCATCAGGCGCACCTCCATCAGCACGTGTCCTGAAGGGCAGGGCGGCGGGCTCCCGGCGAACATATCCACGGAGGAGACCCGGGAGAGCCAGAACACTGCAACACGCATCGATAAGTGGCGCGGGCCGCTGGCCTCTACCAACTCCCTTCCCGTGTCGGGATCGCGGCTACTTTGCCTCGGCCCAGGTGCGGCCGGAGGCGATGTCGACCACAATGGGGACGTCGAGCCTGATGGCGTTCTCCATCTTGTCGCGGATGAGCGGGATCGCCTGGTCGAACGCCGCCTGTGGAATCTCGAAGACGAGTTCGTCGTGGACCTGGATCAGCATCCTGGCCTGGTGCTCCCCGGCCTTATAGGTCCGATGAATCTCGATCATTGCCCGTTTGATCATGTCGGCGGCGGAGCCCTGCACTACCGTGTTGACGGCAATCCGCTCCCCGAACGACACCTGCTGGCGGTTTCGGGATTGGAGCTCTTCGATCGGACGCCGTCGGCCCAGGATCGTCTCGGCGAATCCGTTCCGCTTCGCCTTTTCGATACACTCGTCAATGAACGCACGGATTCCGGGATAGCGCATGAAATAGGTTTCGATAAATCGCTTGGCCTCGGTGACGGAGATCCCCAGTGATCGCGCCAGTCCGAAGGCCGACTGGCCGTAGATGATTCCGAAGTTGACCGCCTTCGCTGCGCTTCGCTGCGATGATGTCACCTCCTCCAGGGGCACACCATTGACCTGGGCCGCGACTGCACGATGGATGTCCTCTCCGCCTCGAAAAGCTTCGACAAGCGCCTTATCGCTACAGAAATGTGCCAAGAGTCGTAGCTCGATCTGGGAATAATCAGCACTCAGCAACACACTGTCGGGATCGCCGGCAACAAACGCGCCGCGGATCCTCCGCCCGGTCTCAGTGCGCACCGGAATGTTCTGAAGATTCGGATCCCTCGAAGACAGCCTACCCGTCACGGCTCCGGTCTGATCGAACGAGGCGTGCACCCTACCCGTACGCGGACAGACCATCTTCGGGAGCCTCTCGATATAGGTCCTTTTGAGCTTGGACAGCTCGCGGTATTCCAGAACGAGTCGGGGGATCGTGCTCTCGGTCCTGGCAGCAAGGTTCTCGAGCGTCTCGTGATCCGTGCTTCGCCCGGTCTTCGTCTTCCTGACGACCTCCAGCCCCTGCTCATCGAAGAGCACCACAGCGAGTTGCCTGGTGGAGTCGATGTTGAACTCATGCCCGGCGGCCTGGCAAATGGCTTTCTGTAGCTCGATCAGTCTGTCAGCCAGCGAGTCACCCAGATCGGCAAGGAGCTTCGTGTTCAGAGCGATGCCGTTGTGTTCCATTTCCGCGAGGACGGCGACGAGAGGCATTTCCGTGTCATGAAAGAGCCGCTCGACGTGACTGCCCGATAACCGGGCGGCCAGAACCTCCTTCAAGCGCCATGTTATGTCAGCGTCCTCCGACGCATATTCGCAAACGGGGCCGGTGCCGATCTGGTCCAGCGTGATCTGGTTCCTGCCCTTCCCGATCAAATCCGTGATCGGGATCGTGTCGTGACCGAGCAGGGTCTTCGCGAGAGTATCGAGCGAGTGGGACCGGGCGAGGGGATCGAGCAGGGTAGCGGCGATCATAGTATCGAACACGATGCTGTCCATCTCGATGCCAACCTGGCGCATGACGATGACATCGTACTTGATGTTCTGCCCGACTTTGCCGATCGCGGGGTTTTCCAGGATCGGCTTGAGCTTCGATACGACGAGCATCACAGGCAACACCGAGCCCATCGCGGCACGGACGGGAATGTAATAAGCCTCCCCCGCCTTCCACGAGAAGGAGAGCCCGACTAGATCCGCCGCAACAGGGTTGAGGCCGGTCGTCTCCGTGTCAAAGGCGAAAGATGGTTGCGAGGCCAGTTTCTCGACGAACGCGTCGAGTTTTTCGGACGTGTCGATCAGGTTGTAATCGAAGCGACCATCCGGCCCGGAAACTGCGGCAGGAGTCGATTCGGTTGCGTGTTCCGGTGCAATGCCGGAAGCTGAGTGCACGTGGAGTGCCTGAGCATCAACCCGAGGTGATTGAGTACTGCCGGTGCTGAAGGATTCCAACTGCTCGAGAAGCCTGCTAAAGGTCAATTCCTCGAAGATCGGGCGCAGCGCGCCGAAGTCCAGCCGATCGACGGAGCAATCGGCCAAACTCAACTCTAATGGAACGTTGCGCCGCAGCGTTACGAGTCGCCGAGTGAGCGGGAGCTTGTCCGCGAATGCCTTGATCCGGTCCCGCAGTTTCGGTGTGAGCTGGCCGGCATTCTCCAGGACCGCCTCAGCCGACCCGTATTTCAGTATCAACTTTGTGGCCGTCTTGACGCCAACACCCGGCACACCACGGACATTGTCCGTCGAGTCGCCGGTAAGCGTCTGAATTTCAACGGCCTGCTGGGGCGTGTAGCCCTTTCGCTCTTCAAGGCTCGTCTCGTCGACAACTCTGTCCTTGGCGGCATCGTACAGACGTACGCGATCAGTGATCAGTTGTTCGAGATCCTTGTCCACACTGACCAGAAAGATTTCGATGTCCTGATCGCGAAGCTGATGGGCCATCGTGGCCATCAGATCGTCAGCCTCGAAGCCGGGCATGCGATGGATCGGGATGCCAAGAGCAGTAACGATCGAGACGATGCGGTCGGCCTGAACCAGCAGTGATTCCGGCGGGGGATCACGGTTGGCCTTGTAACTCGAATCGAGTTCCCGCCTGAACGTCGTTTCGTCGCCGACATCCATGACCATTGTCACGTAGTCCGGCTTGCGATCGCGAAGCAGCGAGAAAAGCGCCTGGCAGAAGACGTACGTTGCACGGGTCGGCTCGCCGCTCGGGCTGGTCAATTCCCGAAATGGTGCAAAGAACGAGCGGTAAATCTGGTAATGCCCGTCGATTATGTAGAGGGTCTTTCTCATGATGATTGCCAGGTTGAGTGGCTCATGCCTTTAGCCGTGGGGGACGCGAATCGTCGGATCCCTCTCCTCTCGGTTCTAAGCAGCCCGCGGGTTCAATTATGCCCGAACACTAGGGCACATCGTACCGCGAGTCCATGGGAGTAGCGCCCGCCTTGCGGCGTATGCCGTGATCGGGGTTGGCGACCGCGTGCTCCAGGAGATGATGGATATCTTCGACCGCGTCGGGTTCGCCAACGGCCGAAGCGATTTGATCCGCGGTCAACGACGATTCAGCATCTTCGCGCAGATGCGCCAAGACACTGTTCTGCAGGTCGAGAACGACACCGGCGGCCTTCTTCCCCGCCTCGACACCGGGCTGGTCGTAAGCGTTGACGTCGATCAGCTCCGCGTAGAGCCCGACCGTTCGTTCGAACAGGGCGATCAGGGCACCGACACTGCGCGCGCTGAGTTCATCGAGCGTGATCGTGATCGATTCGCGTCCATTGTCATACAGAGCAGCTCGGGTTCCTTGCCAGAAGGCACTTAGATAATCGCCGGTCGTAACACCGGGATCGACGTTGATCGACGGCTCATCGCGGTCATGGAGCACGTTAAAGAACGTCACGAAGAAGTCGTTGAGCCCGTCACGAAGCTGCTGGACGTAAGCATGCTGATCCGTGCTGCCCTTGTTGCCGTAAACGGTAAGCCCCTGACAAACGGCATCACCCTTGCGGGTGCGTCCTTTCCCCAACGATTCCATCACGAGCTGCTGGAGATACCGGCTAAACAGTACGAGTCGGTCGCGGTAGGGCAGAACGACCATGTTGCGGGTCCCGCGGCCCTCACCTGCGTAGTGCCACATCAGAGCCAGCAGTACCGCCGGGTTCTCCAGGACATTCTCGCTGCGCGTGGCGGCATCACATTTGCGCGCCCCGGACAGCATCGCGTCGATGTCGAAACCCTGAAGCGCCGCGGGCAGTAGACCGACCGTTGACAGGACCGATGTCCGTCCACCGACCCAATCCCACATGGGAAAGGTGCGTAGCCATCGTTCGTCCACGGCCTTGTTGTGGAGCGCGCTGCCCTCGCATGTCACGGCAACGGCGTGCCGGGGAAACGAGAGGCCGGCCCGTCGATACGCCTCGGCTGCCTCCAACATTCCGTTAAGCGTCTCTTTCGTCCCGCCGGATTTGGAGACGACAACGGTCAGCGTCTGGGGCAACACGTCCTCGAGTTCCGTAAGCGTGCGATGGATGCCGTCCGGGTCGGTGTTGTCGAGGAAGCGGACGATTATCGGATCGTCGGCCGTTCCGAGGGCATCGCTCACGAACTGCGGCCCCAGCGCCGATCCACCTATCCCGACGACCAATACGATGTAGAAGCCGTCTTCACCTTCTGGCTTGATCCGCCCAGTGTGAACACCGTCGGCGAACTCCTTGACATTGGCGATTCCCTGAGCGATTTCAGCACGAATGCCCTCGTCGGGCGCCAGCTCCGGCGCCCGAAGCCAGTAATGCCCGACCATCCGGTCTTCGTCGATGTTGGCCTTCTCGCCCCGTTCGAGTCTGTCCATCGCAGCAAGGGCGCGGGACGCCGGCTCGGCCATGCCGTCGAGATAGGCATCATCGAACGCCATCCGGCTGATGTCGAGTTGCAGGCCAATGTCTGGAGAAACGCACAAGTATCGTTGATAGCGATCCCAGAGTTCACGCGGATTCATCATGAGACTCCGTTGAAAAATCGGATTCTTGGCAAGCTCGAGACCACGAATAGCCCGGCGGCGCCAGGTCTTGAATCGCACGGTAGATCTTCCACGTGGCCGCCCGTATGGCCGCACGGTCGACCTTCCCGTGTTGGAATTCGCTCAGATCCACCGGAGGCCCGTACCGGACGCGAGCGTTATGACGGGCCAACAGACCGCGGATGACAGTCCTCCGATATTTGATGCCACTGATATGCGCGGGGATGACCTGCGCGCCGGTCCGCAAGGCAAGCATGGCCACCCCGTCCATCGGTTCCACCTTTTCGCCTGGCGGTACCGTCCTCCCCTCGATGAAGATGCCCATCGCCTTGCCTGCGCGTAGGTGACGGATGGCCTGCTTGGTGGCCCCGGTGTCGTTCTCCCCTCTCCGGACCGGGATACTCTCCACCTGAGCCATGATGGTCCGGACGATCCACCATTCCGCGTATTCCGCCGCCACCATCATGGCGGTCGGACGGTGCAGCGCGGTCGCATGAAGGAACAGTGGGTCGGCAGAGCAGGTGTGGTTGGAGGTGTCGATGACCGGTCCTTCATACGGCACAGTGCAGGGTCCGACCCGCTGCACCCGCCACCAGAACTTCGCGACGAATTCGTTTGTATATTCGCAGAAGGCAAGGGCCCAAGGGAAGCGGCTGCGCCCAAGACGTGTCCGGAAATTCACAAACCAGGCCACGAGCGTTGCCAACCCGACACCGGCCAGGATCCACCCCACCCAGTCATCCAGCCGTGCCCAGTCAGGAACCCCGAGGAGTCCGGTTGCCAGAAGCAGAGACGCCGTGCAACAAAGATCACGAATCCCGAAGACGCGCCCTCGATACCGGTCGGCAACGATGCGCTGCAACAGTGCGTTGAAGCTGGCCAGCACGACCACCCCGAACATGCCCGCGAGGATGACGCCCACCGCGCCGATCACGGCCTTAGTGAACAAGGCCAGAGGAAGGAACACGGAACCGGCGAAGACGCCCATGCTGATTGAAATGCCGAGGAGCCCCCAGGTGATCGCTATCTCGCTCCGCAAGGCGTCGCCGAATGTGGTAATTGTGACAGCACCGAGAATGAACCCCACACCGAAAAACGCCCGGTACATGCTCATAGCCTGATAATTCTGAGCAAAGCCGTACGCGTCGCGCACGACGGCTGGAATCACGCAGTTCACCAGCGGACCACAGAACCACACCAGCGAGGCAATGACCAACAGTTCGACAACCCGGTGGTGGCATCGTACGTATTGGAATCCTGCCTTGATTTCCCCTAGAGCATCGCCGGCGCCGTGACCTCCGGCAGATCGCGCCCGCCGGGGCGGCGCCCGGAGCCACCACAGAAAAACCGCGCTGGCGAAGAACGTGGCTGCATCCAATCGAAATACGTACTCCGGTTTGCCGAACCGATCGATGAGGTACCCGCCGATGAAGACAGCCACCATAGTAGCGATCACGCCAAGCCCGCTGATCATGCCGTTGGCTCGAACGAGCTGATCGCGTCGGATCAGTGTCGGTAGAAGGGCCGAACGGGCTGGTGAGAACATGGCCGCAAATGCACCCACGATGAGCAAGGGAATGAACGGCCCCCACGAACTCCAGCTCGCCGTCCACCCCATCAGCACCATGAACGAGAGCATGACCACGCATCGCACCAGGTCGGCCGTGATCATCAACCCACGTCGCGGCAACCGATCCGCCAGCCAACCCGTAACCGGTGAGAGCAGGAAGAAAGGCACGAAGAACAGAAACGTCATCCTTGCTATCAGCGGCGTTACATCCACGTCGGCGCTGGCTGCGTTCTGTGTCTTGAGTATGGCCATCTCCGAAAGGTGATCGCCCATCGCGCTGACGCCGTACGCGCACCACAGCAGAATGAAGTTGCGGTTGCCCAGCAACTCCCAGCGACGGCTGGAGGATTGAACGGCGGCTTGTGTCATCCGTGTCGAGGCGGCTTCCGTTCGGACGATCTAACTCATCCAGTGTGACCTCCCATCCTAACCCACGGCGGGCCGATGGGACAGTACGAAATCACGGTTTGAAAGTCCTCTCGAGCGTCCCCGAGAGTCGGGTGGTATCCGCCGCCAGGTGTCGCCGGGATCGCATGGAATCGTGGAGTGCCCTGGGCTCCGCCATTGTCTTCCCTTGCCGGACCGTCAGTCGTCTCCGCCTCTGCGGCTCTTGCTTGCAGCCTCATCCGAGTTCTTATTGGGAGAATGGGGATTTCCCTGGACGTGCCGGCTTCGGATTGCGAAGCCGGATGCCTGTGAGTGTGGTCGCAAACGGGGATTCCGAGGCAGATGCAATTGCTCCGCCCAAGCCCCGTTTTGCCCCGGGCAGAGGTTGCGTGGTGAGCCGGCGTTCGCTATCATCCGTGATTCGATTTCCGCTCCGGTGCTGCCGTCGGATGGGATCAGCGTTGGAAACCGGGCGGAGGACATGCACTTACCGTTTGGAAAGGACATGATATGCTTCGTTTCGCTGGTATTCTGACAACCATGCTCGTTGCCGGGAGCGTTGCGGTGGGTGACGAAGGGACGAAGGACGCGACAAAGGCAGGTGATCCGCTGCATCCTCATTTCAAGATTGTAACGACCCTCGGCGACATAGTCCTGGAACTCGACGCCGAGAAGGCTCCCGTTACGGCTTTGAACTTTGCCCAATATGCCGAGGACAAGTTCTACGAAGGCACGATCTTTCACCGCGTCATCAGCAACTTCATGATTCAGGCCGGAGGATTCACGATCGACGGAAAGAAGACGGAAGGTCTTCGAGATGGGATCCTGAACGAGTGGCAAAATGGGCTCAAGAATGTGCGCGGCTCGATCTCCATGGCCCGACGCGGCGGGAATCCCGACTCCGGAAGCTCCCAGTTCTTCATCAGCGTTGTTGATAACCCTTTCCTGGACCAGCAGCAGCGTGACGGAGCCGCCTACGCCGTATTCGGAAAGGTCGTTGAAGGCATGGATGTCGTGGATCGGATCAAGGATCTCGAAGTGGGTTCTCATGACAAGATTCCAGGAGGGAAAGTCCCCAAGGAACCGGTCGTGATTGAGTCCGTGAAACTGATCGGCGACTTCGATCGTACAAAGGCGGAAGAGGCCGCAAAGGCGGCCGGAGAGAAAGTGGCAGCCGCCCAAGCTGCGGCGAAAGAGGCCGAGAAAAAGGCGAAAGTGGAAAGGAACAAGGGGATGCGGGAACACGTTACGAAGCTCGAGACGGAAACCGGGAAAAAGGCCGTCTTCACGAACAGTGGTATGGCTTACCTTATTCTGGAAGAGGGCGAAGGG